>JACQIE010000052.1 GCA_016198645.1 Candidatus Aenigmatarchaeota archaeon
GTCTCAATATATAAGTTCAAATCGCCCGTGAGTTTGGAAAACAAAAATATTACCCCGTTTTCTTCTACGGGAGCATACACAAGCCCTCTGAAATTAATGATATTCCCGACAATATTCCTTCTGTTCTGCATAAGACATGCACATCTATTTTACTTTCTGCCCGCCATCGCCTTAATCAGCCGTTCCTTGAAAGTCTCCCAATCACTTTCGGCAATAGTCGCGCCCGCTGCGGCGGGATGGCCGCCTGCCGCGCCCTTCAGCCCCTGCGCGGCTTTGTTGAATATCGTAGCCACGTCGTATTTCTTGTCCTGATTGCGCCCGGAAGCGTGGTACTTGCCCGAGGCTTTCTGGTAAATCATCAGCAGTTTCCCCTTATACTTCTCGCTCATCTTCGTTGAAACAGGCGAGCACAGGTTGTGCCTGCTCTTCAGCCCGTACATTACAAGCCCGTCATGCGTTTCCGCGTTCTTTTCCATGTCTTTTTCAATGTCCGAAAACTCCGTGCGTATGATTTCATCCGCTTCCTTCATCTTCGCGCTGCCTTGAGTCTTATCAAAGCTCTCCAGTTCTCCGGCTTCCTCAAATATGCGTACCATGTCCTCGCACGTCACGGCGTTCGTTGCGCGCGACGATGCTATCATATCAGCCAGTCGCCCCAAAAAACTGTCATAAAGCGGCGCTTTGCCCGTTACTTTGGGATAAGCTTTCCTCACTTCTTCGACTACGTCCGTGCTGTAATCCAGGTTATAGTCGCCTATCATTCCTACGGCGGCGACCCACAGATATTTGCGCATGTCCTGCAGCTGCGACGTGATTTTATAGGCAAGATAAGTCGCAGACTGGTATATTTCGCTGCTTCTGAAGCGCGGATTATGATGCACGATGCCGTGCGTATTAAGATTATTGTGGATGCTGTGGTGGTCCACGACAAGAATGTCGCACATACCCGACAGCCGCTTTATCACGGGCTGCTGCTGGTCCATTGCCAAGTCCAGAAATATTAGCTTCGTTGGAATAGTCGTCTGTATCTTCCGGACAAGATTCTTTTCCGTCGGCATCGGCTGCGAGATTATGTAAGGCTTGACGCCCTTTGACTTTAGTAACGTGTCTACGAGCACGCATGCCGATATGCCGTCCGCGTCGTTGTTGAAGAATATGATGACGCTGTCGTCTTTGGTTACGTCCTTCACGAACTTTACAGCAGCCGAAAAGTAGTCTTCCATACGAATATCTACGGCATAAGGCTTATAAATGGCGGGAGTGCGTTAGAAGGTAGCTATATTAAATCAATGCTCTTGGTGGCTTTGCACAAAAAGTCGTGGGCATCTGCTGACCGAAGCGCGAAGCGCTTCAAACAGTTTCATGCCCGCTAACGCGTCAAGATATTGGCGCGATGCAGGCAGACGCCAAGCAACCGGACAGCGAAGCTGTCATATAGCTTTGTGCGTCATTCACCGTGCCAATATCCTAACTTTTTGTGCAAAGTCGCTGTTGGCGTTATTCTTCCCACGGATACTTCACTTCGTGCGTTTCCACGTTTTCCTGCGGAACGTTCAGTTTTTCGTGCAGGTAGGCGCGCACCTTCGCGTAATCAAAGGGACGGCAGGAGAACACGTCCACGTAGATTTCTTTCGTTTTCGGGAAAGTGTGTATCGATATGTGCGAGAAGCTGATTATCGCAAAGCCCGATATGCCTTCGTTATCAGGATTATGATCCCGCGCTATGTGCGGTCCTGTCATTATCTTCATGCCGACGAGCTTCGGTATCTCCATGAGCATCGTGAAAACAAACTGCTCGTCGTTAAGTCTTGTGTCGCAACCGATAGCGTCAAAGACTATGTGGTGCGTCTTCATCAGCGCCCGCGTCGGCTTTTCCATCATGCCATATTGTGTGCAGGGCTTTATTTATTATATATCGTGATTTCCCCGTATACGCATCTCAGTCCCGCACCGGGCGTCGTATGGCCCAGGGGAATTACTACCACTTCAATGCCGCGCTTTTGCAAGTATGCTTTTTCTCCCGGGTGGACGTTAGTAGTGAAAATAGCGCCGTCGCCTGTCAGCAAATTGAGCCCGTTGATATTAGGATACCTTCCGTTTGAAGTTTCGGGGAAAGGTTCTTCGCTCATACGGTATTTTCTGACATCATATCCATGCTCGGAAGCTATGCGACCCAACGTTCTGCGGCTATTAACCTCTCCTGCGTGTATCGCCAGGGAAAGAGGATCGCTGAGTTCGGATTCGGCACAGATGGCGTTCATGTCTAGCGACGTATAAAGTGTTCGTATGTCGTCTACAATAGCGTAATCGCAATCTATGTGCGCATGCGATATACTAGTAAAAGAATAAACCGGAAGAACAGGTTTTCCCGCCCTTCTCTGTAACGATTTGACAGCGCTCTTATCGTTGAAATAAACATCGGTCGCCAGACAGAATTTATCTCCCATGACGAACTGGCCGCCTTCCGACATACATTCGCCGGGTAACAGTATGCCCCTGTAGCCAGCCCTCCTTATTTCCCGGGGCAATTCGGGACTGTCATGCGGGAAAATTTTATGTATTCCGGGCACGATACGGGCATAATTAGACAGGAATATGTTCACGGGGGGCTTCACGTACACGGCGTTTTTCCATTGCGTCATCGCGTCTCTGGCATATTCGTGATATTTTTCCCTTTCCTCATATTCAATCGGAATCGTATGAACTTGGAAATGACGTGACAGCGTTTCGTCCGCCCGTTTCAGTTCCTCCGAAAGCCCTCTGACTCTGGCGGTGTCTTTTGAATCCTGTATATCTTTCAGTGCAAACCTGAAGAGATGCTTCTGCCTCATTCACGGAACTTCGCAGTTGACTATTTAAGCTCCGTTTTGAGAAATTTTTGAAGGGCTTGACTATATTTTGCGCACGCCGATAAAAATAGTTTTCCCGTCAACGTCCAGCTTCTCGCGCCGCTCGACGGCAGAGCCGTCAGTTTCGTTCGCGCCGTAGCTTATCTTCTTCGCGCCTACCTGCTTCGTTATCTCTTTCTCAAAAGTCTTCAATGACGCGTCCGAAAGCGAAAGCTCTATGTCGTCCTTCACTTCCATGCCTGCGGCTTTGCGCATCTGCTGCACCTTGCGCAGGACTTCGCGCAACGTCGCCTCTTGTTTTAACTCTTCAGTGAGCTTCGTGTCTAAGCCGATTTTGCCTGTGGCGCACTCTTTCGTTGCAAATCCTTTTCCCTTCTTCACGACGCTCTTCACGTTGCACATCTCTTTCAGAATGCCATGAAGGCTCTCGTCCACTTCCACGCCTTCCAGAGAGAGCGCGGCAAGCGGCCATCTGAGCTTTATTCCCGCTTCCTGACGAAGACTGCTGATGGCTTCGGTTATTTCGCGCACTTTGAACATGTCCCGCTCAAGCGTCGCGTTTATTAACTTCCCGTCCGCCTCACACAGGTCTTCAAGATGCACCGATTCCTTCGCCGCGCCCAGCGGTTTTAGGAATTTTGTATAGACTTCTTCTGCCACGAACGGGCAAATGGGCGCCAGAAGTATAGCGCTCTTCTTCGCCACTTCGCTGAGCGCGTAAAACGCGCCGCGCTTATCGTTGCCAGTGTAAGTCGGCCACGTTCTTTCGCGGACGAGTTTTATGTACCATCTGGAGAAGTCGTTTAAGAGAAAGTCGTAAAGCTCCTGCACTGCCTTGTGTCCGTTATATGACGAGAAGTTTTCGTTGTAAGTTTTTATCACGCTGTTCAGCCGTGAAAGTATCCATTTGTCCTCTGCTCGCATCGCGCAGGCGTCTCCGGCTTCCGGCACGTACGTCCCGACGAACTTGAAGGCGTTTTCCACAACGAAGAACGCCTTGGCTATCTCGTCAACGTCGCTCCATTTGAAATAAAAGTCGTCCCACGGCGCCGACGAGAGTAAATAGTAACGCAGCACGTCGCGCCCGTGCTTGTTCACGACGTCAAAGGGGTCGGTTACATTGCCCTTGCTCTTGGACATCTTTATGCCGTGCGCGTCCAGCACGAACCCGTGAAAGAGTATGTTTTTGAACGGCTTCTCCCCGAAAGTAATCACGGACGTTATCAGCTGCGAGTTCCACCATCCGCGTATCTGGTCAGGTCCTTCCGTCTCAAAGTCGGCGGGCCAGTATTTTTCAAACTCTTCTTTCTTCAGCGACGCCCATGCCGCCAGCCCGGAGTCGAACCAGACGTCTAAAACATCCGGTATTCTTTTCATCTTCTTCCCGCACTTGCACGTCAGCAAAATCTCGTCCACGTACGGTCTATGCAAGTCACTAAGCTTTTTCGGCAGCTCTTCGTTTGAACCTATGACTTTCACTTCGCCGCACTCGCACGTCCATATCGGCAGCGGTATTCCCCAGTAGCGCTGTCGGGAAATCGGCCAGTCGCCCAAGCTTTCAAGCCAGTTAGCGAATCGTTTCTTTGCCCATTCGGGTTGCCACGAAACTTTCTCGTTCTCTTCCATGAGTTTCTCGCGTATCGCCGTCACTTTAAAGAACCATTGCTTCACCGCCATCTCCAGCAGTGGCGACGAGCAGCGCCAGCATTGTGGATAGTCGTGCGTTATTTTTTCTTCCTTCAACAATGCGCCTTTTGCCGTTAAATCGGATATTATTTCACGGTCTGCTTTTTTGACGAACATTCCCTTGTACTTTCCTGCGCCTTCGGTATAGACGCCGTTCATGCCGACGACTGAAATGACCGGCAGCCCCGCCTGTTTTCCTGCCTTGTAGTCCTCCTCGCCGTGTCCCGGCGCTGTATGCACCAAGCCTGTGCCGTCTTCCATCGTGACGTAGTGCTCTGAAAGAATGACTTTGCCCTGCACGTCCTGCTGCGCGGCGACTTCAGCTTTCAGAGGATGCTCGTACTCCACGTTTTCGAGTGCTTTCCCCTTGAACGTTTCCACGACTTTGTATTTACTTATGCCCGCTTTCTCCATGACTTTTTCCAGCAGCGGCTTTGCGATTATCAGCGTTTCTCCTGCGTCCACGCGCACGTAATCTTCCTTCGGATGAACCATCACGCCCGCGTTCGCGGGCAGAGTCCACGGCGTCGTGGTCCATATAACGAGAAATTCTTTCCTGCCTTTCACTTTGAACTTTACGTATACCGAAGGGTCCGTTGCCTTGGCGTATTCTATTTCGTTGTAGGCAACGGCCGTTTCGCAATGCGGGCAGACATGAACGGGATAAACATCATGATAAAGCAGCTTCTTCTCATAGCCGATTTTAAACGTCGCCCATGCGCCTTCGATGTAAGACTTGTCTAACGTCAGGTAAGGATGTTCAAAGTCCATCCATATGCCCAAATCTTTGAACTGCCCGCTCATGACGTCTATGAACTTCGTCGCGAACTCGCGGCACCGCTTCGTGAACGTCTCCACGCCCAGCTTCTCTACGTCGCGCTTTGAGCGAAGCTCCAGCTCCTTCTCGACTTTATTTTCTATCGGCATTCCGTGTGTGTCGTAGCCCGGCTGGTCGCGCACCGCGAAGCCTTTCATCCGCCAAAAACGAATGTAAGCGTCCTTCAGTATCTTGTTCCACGCCGTCCCCATGTGTATTGCGCCTGTGGCGTAGGGCGGGCCGTCAAGGAAATAAAACTTCTTTCCCTTAGCACGAAGCTCCTTCGCCTTGCGGTATATAGAGTTATCCGCCCAGAATTTCGCTATCTGCTCTTCGCGCGCCTTGTCCATAGCATCAACTTGAAAGGGAAGTTTATAAAACCCGACGGGCTTCTTGCAAGATACTACAAGGCGCCCCACGAACCTTTTAAATGGACAACGAGAAAGTAACATTTTAGTTATGGCTGCGGTATTACAACGGCAGTATAGGGGACTGTGGATCCTCTGACCCGGGTTCGACTCCCGGCCGCGGCCCTTAGTTTTTCCTGTTTTCTCCCTATAGAAAATCCTATCTTTTCGAGGTATAATCGCATATTCGCCTTGCGATAGATGTTCAGATTATAAACGTCATGATGAGACACTATTATTCTCAGCGATTTTTCTATGAAACCGAGATCAACCAGTAACGACCTTACATCCGAAAGAAGAGGAACATTCTTGTTGGAAATGCCAATGTAATATCGTTTTACAGAACCTTCGGAATCCGCGAACCCCTTTACGAACATGGCTTTTATTGCTAAGTTATCCGTATTTTTTATCTCTTCGGGAACTACGCCTCTGATTCGCATATCATAAATAAAATTCCTAACATTAAGAGAGTATCCGTAGTA
>JACQIE010000053.1 GCA_016198645.1 Candidatus Aenigmatarchaeota archaeon
CCTTTCCTTCTCTTTACCAACGCCCGCCACTAAAGACGCACAGCTGTGCGTCATACACCGTGTGGCGGGATTATTTACTAACAATGCCGATAGGAACATCGTGCGTTATGGTAAAGCCATATGCTGGCAGAAACAATTTCTACGGACTTTTTGCGCTTATTGGGAGGCTTTCCGCCTGCCCGTTAGGAAACGTGATTCTGAATGTCGTGCCCTTGGATTTCACAAGCTCCACTTTGCCGTCAAGCTGGTTTGTCAGCGCCTCGATTAGCTTGAGGCCGAGCGTCTTCGGCTTCTTTAATGTTATCCCGCTCATTCCCTTGCCGTTGTCGGTGAACAACATTTCCGTTTCCTTCCCGTTTGAATGCAGCGTCAGCGTGATTTTCCCCTTCCCGCCGGGGAATGCATGCTTTATTGAATTGGAGAACAGCTCGTTGACTATCAGGCCGCACGGTATCGCGGTGCTTATTTTGTAGCGGGTGTCCTGGATGTCCGTGTCGGTTGTTATTTTATCGGAGATGCCGTAAGAGGATTTCAGTTCTGTTATAAGCTTTTCAAGATACTCCTTTGAGCTTATTTTTTCGAAATCCTTTGTCTGGTAGAGAATCTCGTGAACAAGGGCGATGGAGCGTATCCTGTTCTTGCTTTCTTCCAGCACCTTTGCGCTTTTCCCGTTAGCGGACATGGATTGCAGGTTGAGCATGCTGGATATAATCTGCAGGTTGTTCTTGACGCGGTGATGAACTTCCTGAAGCAGGATTTCCTTTTCCTTCAGCGCCTCCTTTGCTGTTTCTTCGCTTTTTTTGGTGTCGGTGATGTCAAGCCACACGAACACGGCGCCGCTTATCGAGCTTTTGCCCATTATGGGCGCTGCCGAGCCCAGAGCCACACGCTCGGTTCCTGACCAGTCTTTGAGCCTCAATTCCACGTCTTTCACGGTCTTTCCGTGCAATGCGCGGCGGGTTATTTTATCCGGCTGCAAAAAGAATTTGCGGCCTATTTCCTGCATCGTGCAGCCGACCGGGTTAATGCCCATGAATATTCTCGCCGCCGCATTTGAGCCTATCACCGTTTCGTTCGTGTCGCAGACTATCAGCGGGTTCGTCAATGAGGCGAACACCGCGTTCAGCCTGTTGACGTAGTCATGCATTTCCGCGGACATGGCATGAAGCTTTGCAAAAATTTCTTCGCGCTCCTTTTCCAGCCTTTTGCTTTCCGTGATGTCTTCCTTGACCGCCACGAAGTGCGTGGCTCTCCCTTCGGAATCTTTGACGGGCGAGACAGACACGCGCTCCCAGTAGAGTTCGCCGTTTTTCTTCCTGTTGCAGAATTCTCCCTGCCAGTCCCCGCCGGATTTTATCGTGTCCCACATGTCCCTGTACACTTCCGGCGTCTGTTTCCCGGACTTGAGGAGGCGCGGGTTCTTGCCGATGACTTCTTCGCGGGTGTAGCCGGTAAGCGCTACAAAGTACGGGTTGACGTATTCTATGTTGCCTTTCGTGTCGGTGATGATTATCGATGCATGGCTTTGCTCCACGGCGTGCGACAGCTTGAGCAGCCGCTCTTCCGTTTTCTTGCGTTGCGTGATGTCAGTAAGCATGCCAAGAGAGCCTGCAAACTTCCCTTCCTTGTCCATCATGGGCGTAACGCTTGTTATGGCCCATAGGGGGGTGCCGTCCTTGCAGATGAACTTGTGTTCATGCGCCTCCTTTTCGTCGCTCTGGGCGCGTTTTTCTGCTTTCTCCTCTTCGCATAAAAAGTCGTGGAATGGCATGCCTATCAGCTCTTCAGGGGCGTATCCCAGCATCGCAGCGACCTTCCCGTTGGCGTAGGTTATCCTGTTTTCGGCATCAAGCATCCATATGCCTTCATTCGCGGTTTCCACGATATCGTGATATTTATCTTCGCTCTCTTTCAGGGTATCCCGCATTTTCATGAATTCCGTGATGTCGGTGGCGATGCCGGAAATCTCGCCCCCTTCAAGGATTACGCTGCTTAGCAGTATAATTTTTTTGCCGGTTCTCGTGAGGCCTTCAAAGACGAAGTTGCTTATCCTGCCTTCCCGTTTCAGCCGCTCAAGATAAGGCCCTCTTTTTTCAGGATTCGCCCATTTTGAGGCAATGCCGTCCCTGGCAAGTTCTTCTACAGAGCCGAACTCAAACATGCGCGCAAAAGCTTCGTTCGCATAAACTATATCCCCTTTCAGGTCCGTTTTGAACATGCCGATGAGAGCATTGTCCAGCATGCCCGCGAACCTGTTCTCGGCAAACTTAATCAGTTGCTCCATCTCTTTCTGGCTGAAGTTTTCAACGACATGCCACCCGCCGTTATGCCGGGTAAGGGCAAACTGGTGATTGCCGATTATGCCGATAATTCCAGGCGCATCGCACTGGCTGACAGGAAGAGTGCAAAGCGCTATGACTCTATCGTCACGCAAATTATTGAGTGCATTCTCGTAGCCGTTCAGACGGTCTTTTTCAACGCCGAAGCCGTCAATCGCAAGGCGGAGCCCGTCAAAGCCGTTCTTTATTGCCTGACCGTACGTTTCACGCAGATTGTTTTTCGCCAGCTGTTCGTCATGAGAAACTGTCAGAATCTGCCCCTTCCTTGTGTAGAAATCCGGGAGAGCCGCTTTCAGCGCTTCCGCTGCGCCGGGCTGCGAAGAAACCATGACACAGAATTCATTGTTTTCCAGCCCTGACTTGAAGTAAGGAATCATGGTCTTCAGCATGTCCTCCTTCGTGCTGTAAAGCTGGCAGAAGTGCACGCCCCATGGCATATCACCCAGAGATTCCACACCCGTTTTTCTTAGAGCGCTCTCCATAAGGACAACCCCATTTCTAAAAACTAATATGCCTAATCATATCACCCGCCCAATGTTTATATATAGTGATTTTTGCCTATTTTCTGTCACTATAAATATATTCCGGCCTTCCGCCCTATATTCATTGGCGGTTGGAATTTGTCCAAAGAACGAAAACCAAACGTATAAATAGCCTTTTGGTCAATTGAGATTCTGTAGACCATTATAATAAAAGGTGACGGCATGCCTTCAATACTGATTGTAGAGGATGAAAAAATAGTTGCGCAGGACCTCGAATTAACCCTTAAAGGGCTGGGTTATTCCATTGCGGGAACTGCAGACACCGGAGAGGAAGCGGTAGAGAAGGCGGGCGAGTCGAAGCCCGATATTGTTCTCATGGATATAAAGCTGAAAGGAAAAATGGACGGGCTGGAAGCCGCGAAAAAAATCTCCGACAAATACGAAATACCGGTCGTGTTCCTTACCGCCTATCTGGACAGCAAAAAGCTGCAAAAGGCCGCACATGCCAAAGCCTTCGGCTACATCGTGAAGCCGTTCGAGGAAAAAAATCTTAGGACGACGATACAGATGGCGCTGAACAAGAAGGAGGAGATGAAGAAGCTTGCATCCGACGCCAGCGAAGTGAAACTGGACCTTTACAACAGGAAAATACTCTGGGAAATGGACAATAACTGCAGAATCTCGGCGTCGGAAATCGGCAGGCGGGTAAGGCTGCCCAAGGGGACCGTCAATTACCGCATAACCAAGCTCATTGAGGAGGGTTATATTAAAAGGGCGTATGCGGTTGTGAACGTAGGCGCGCTCGGATACAATCATTACAGGTTGTTCATGAAGTTCCACAAGACGACGCCGGAAATCGAAAAAGAAATAACGGATTTTGTTTTTGCCGAACAGGGTTGCCTTGCATTCAGCGTGACGGAGGGCGCATTCAACATTATACTGGACGTTGCGTACAAAGACATAGGCGGGCTCAAAAAATTTCTGGAGAATTTTTCGCATAAGTTTGGCGATTTCCTGCTGGGAAAGAATATAAGCTATGTAACAAGAGTCCACCAGTTCTGCAAAAGATTCATGCTCAGCGAGAAAGCGGTGAACCCCTGCAAGTTTCTGGCCGATTACGAGCTGCTGAAGAGCTGCAGCGCCGATATTGTGGACCGGAAGGTGCTTCAGGCGCTTCTCAAGGATGCGCGGGTGAATCTCATGGATATAGGAAAGGAGGCAAGGGTTGACTGGAAAGTCGTCAAATACCGCATCAAGAAAATGGAGAAAAACGGAATCATACTCGGATATACGACAGACTTTGACATGCCGAAGCTGAAGCAGGAAGTCGTGCAGGTAAACGTGAACCTGAAGGACTTCTCCTCCATCCCGGGCGCGATAGAATTTTTCCGCTCAAGGAACGTCTGCATGGCGGCGTACGAATTGCTGGGAAAATACAGCCTGTGCCTGAAGATATCCGTCAAAAACCACAGGATGCTGAAAGAGATTCTGGAAGGGTTCCAGGCAAAATTTGCCGGCAGCTGCATATCACTTGACGTCTCGCACATTTCCTCCGAATACCCGTCAAGGTTTTCCGTTTTATAATTCCGGACGCAGACTGAAGCAGAAAAACCTGTAGATTATTGCGCTTCTTCATCTGTTTTATCACTTCGCAGCTTAACATTCAGAATTAGGGCGGAAACCGGCGAGCTTTGCATAAAAAGTGGGGTTGAACAAAAGTCTATTTGTATATAGTTATGGCGACTCTGTTAAGAGCTAAGATTTCTTGCTCGCTATCTTCATTGCCGGTACTTCTGTTAGTTGAACACCGTCAAAGAATTGTTGTTTTTCATCTGCTGTTAGACGTACAGAATCATTACATATTGTGATAAATCCGATTACCTGTTCCTGATATATGCAAAGATATGTGACAGCAAACCCTAGCTCTTGATATTTCAACGCGTCTTTCTGTAGAAATTCATTC
>JACQIE010000056.1 GCA_016198645.1 Candidatus Aenigmatarchaeota archaeon
CACATGTTTAGATGCCTAAACCTTTATATATCTTTAGATGCCTAAATATAGTATGATAAAAGTGAAGGTGCGATGCCGACATTGTAAAGGCACGGACTACGCAAAGAAGGGGTTCAGAAAAACCCAGAAAAGAGGCAAGATACAGAAATACTACTGTCTTTCATGTTCTCGCTATTTCACGAATGACGAGGGCTTTTACAGGATGCGGAACAACGAGAAGATAATCACGATGTCATTGGATATGTATCTTTCTAACCTTTCCAGCCGAAAGATGCGAAATCAGTTAAGGCGACATCTCAGCACGAAAATAAGTCATGTCTCTATTTTGGACTGGGTTAGACGCTATGTTATGAGAGTCCAGAAATTCGTTGAAAGTAAGACGGCGAAGCTGGGTGGAAGGGTTTACGCAGACGAAACCGAGATAGATAGGCAGGGCAATAATGACATATTTTGGTGCGCTGTGGACTGGGAAACTCGTTTTATAAATGCCACTCTTTATAGCCCTAATTCACAGAACGTAAAAGATGCCGTTAAGTTCCTTCAAAAAGTAAAGGAAAGCACAGAAACGAAATTTGTTCAGACAGATGCGCTTCGCCTCTATCCGAGAGCCATAAGAAAAGTATTTTGGGGCAGAGGTATGAGAAAACTCCCGATAGAGCATAAGGTAAATAATGTAGCAAAAACAGGAAAACACAATGTCCGCATAGAAACGGTCTTTTCCAAGATAAAGGACAGAGTGGATGATTTCAGAGGGCTTAAAGCCCTATGGTCAGCCCCTATACTCATGGCGGGTATCGTGCTTCAACACAATTTCATAGAGGCGCATACTACAACAGGAAGGATACCTTGCGAGCTGGCGGGAATAAAGGTGAAATGTGGTGTGGATAGATGGATGGGGTTGATTAAAATGAGTTTATGCTAAACGAATTATCGCTCCAGAAATTATCAGTAGGAACAATGTTGCTATAGTTAAACGGAAGGCATCTGTTAGAGCTTTTTCATCCAAGCCCAACTTTTCATCGTAGCAGTCTTTTATTTTAAACAACCCTATAAAAAACGTAGCCAATGAAATTCCAAAAAGTATCATAAGAAGTGTATTATTTTGAATTATCTGGTTGCTTGCTTCTGAAGTAACAAATATTCCGTATAAAAGAGAAGCACCAGCCACATGAATAATAGCTATTATTTCCCAAAGTTTCAATTTGATTTTCAGAAGCGTGTTTTTATCTACCATCTATTTCAACTCAAACGCTTGTTTATATGGAAAGTATGGGACTTCTATCGTCATTACATCCCCTTCAGAAATAGGATGAACGACATTGAACACCCACTTGGAATTTGTTACCCAGAAGGTTTTGCTATAAACAATATTTCCCGAGTTAGTTATGACCACATTTACATCTATTGCTCCTACTGTTTCCTGTGAAGTAGTAGCGAGTGCTATATATCTGGCTATAGTAACCCTTTCCTGAAGAACCTGTATGTCGGGTCTGCCATAAGAAAAGTCTAAAGTAATTAGGGGCATGTTATAAGCTGGAACTACTATAGTGGCTATGACAATCGTTAAAATTAATAAGAATGCCTTTTCATCCATACTCCGTTTACCCCAAAAAGAGCTATCTTCTTGATAGTATAAATGCTTTTCGGCATCTAAAAATTGGCTCATTTAGTCACCTCAACCACCCCAGAGGTGACGTTAAGTTTACAGCACAAGCCTTTATGGCTTTTTATGTTAGATATCATGCTTTGACGACGAGCGTCCTCAGCTTCGGCGCCAGATGATAGACGTAGGCTTTGTCCTTGCGTATGCGCTCGACCATGCCCTCGCTCATCATCCTTATCAGCACATTGTTGACGCTGCGGACGGCATGCTGGCGCGTCTTGTATTTTTCCAGCGCAAGGCGATTGGCGATGTCTCCGGGCGAAGCAGGCCCGGCACCCAGAAATTCAATGACTTCCCGCTGCATCGGCGTCAGCGTTTCCAGCGGCTGCAGGGACCGGCTACTCTCTTCTATCCTGTCGCCTATCATGCCCGGCGTTATCGAATACACGCCGTGACGGGCTGCGGAAGACACGAGCTCCGAGCAGAGGCGCAGCACTTCCCTGGGAAAACCGCCGGTTTTTTCGTACAATGCTTCCAAAACGTCGGGCGTGAAAGGCTCCGTGCCGCGCCCTCCAACGCTTTCTATGCGGCGCGCTATCATCACCCGCATTTCTTCTTTTGTGAGCGACAAAACCTCTATTCTGGCAGTTATTCTTTTTCGCAGCGTTTCCAGATTACTTTTCAGCGCAGACTCGAGAAGCGGCAGCCCTGAAAGGACTACGCTCACACCCGCCAGGTCTCCGAGAACCCTTATCCATTCCATCATCTCCAGCGGCGCCTCGTGCGCTTCGTCGAAGAAGAGCGTGAGATGCTTCCCTCGCAGTTTCTTATTAAGAAAATCCGGTATCTGGTATGCGTTTTTTATGTTAGGCATCAACAATCTCAAAAACCAAGGGGAACCGTACTTGTTATTGAAAATGTCTACCAGCTCTTGCGCGTCGGCAGGCGGCTTTCCTATATATATCCAGTCGAAGCCTCCCGGCATGTTCGCAGCCACCCATTTCAGCAGGCTTGTCTTTCCCGAGCCTGTCGGCCCTGCCACCATTATCATGCTCTGCTTCTCTTCTATTGCTGACAGAAGCGCATTCCTCTGCTCTTCGTAGCCGACGCACAAATACGGATTGATGCTGAACGTGAAAGGGTTGCCGGACCAGCCGATTTCCGCCATCCATTCTTTCAGCCGTTTGGGGGAGGGCAATTGCCCTGTTTTTGCCTCTTCCGGGGGCGCTTCAGCCGGTTTTTGCACTGTTCCTGTATTATTGACAAGCGGCTCTTCGTCTGGCATATATTTATATTTTTCGGATGGCTTAAAAAGATATGTGTGCTCAACTTCACGCGCCCTTCACGGGCATTTTACTATCTTCACGGATATGTTCACGCGATTTGCGACAGTTTTCGTGAACATTCACGTATCTCGCGTATTTTTTGCCGTGAATATTCACGAACTTCACGTGAACATGGTCATTCACAGAGCATCTTCACGTGAATATCATGAAGGCTCTGTGAAGGGTTTGTGAAGGTCTTATGAAGGTTTTATGAAGCCTGCGTGAAGGTTTGTGAACGATTATTACGGCATTTGATAGTAATGTACCTATATTGTGAGTTTACTCTCATTCACTGGTGCCATTTTGTGAGACTGTTCACGTGAAGTTCACACGGTATTCACGGAATGTTCATATACCTTCATGAATATTCACAGATCTTCACGTGAATATTCACAGATTTTTTCATCTTCACGTGAATATTCACGAACTCTCCCGTGAATATTCACGCACTAGTGAGCTATATGTGAGTGTTTTGTGAGAATTTGAAATCTAACTTTTCTTAATTTTTGAATTATTTTTATGAAAAATGCTTAGAATAGCCGAATTGAATGAAAAACGCTTATTTTTCGCCGTTCAAGCTGTTGATTTTGCTTATCGTTCTTGCGGTTTTCATGATTTCATTGATGTCGCGGCCTTGGCGTATCTGTTGAAGCACGACAGGCTTGAGGCGAAGCACCAGTAACATTGTTTTCTGGCCTGCTCCAAGACGCGTCTCTTCCAGCAGCGGCTTGAGTATCCCTGCGGCGTATTTACTTACGGTCATGGGCGAAATCTTCAGCTCCCGCGCTATCTGGCGTACCCAGATACCATCCGGATTCCTTACGAGAACTGATACAATAGATGATATCTTGCGACCGTCAAATCCTTGCTTCCTTCCCATGGCGATATTTTGGACACGTGTAAATTTAAAAGTTTGCTTCTCTTAAAATGGCGTTCTTCTTCAGAATTTGGGCAATTTCCGGCAAATCCGGATTTAGCACTCACATAGCCTGAAGAAATTAACAATAACAACGTTATAAGAGAGATTTATTCACCCTCTGCAATAAACTATCATGAGGCTTTTCATAGCCGTGGATGCGCCTGTGAGCGTGCGGCAGAAGATATCCTACGTTCAAGAAAGACTCGTTGAAATACCGGGCGTAAGCGTCACCCCTAACGCGTCTCTGCACGCTACTCTCAAGTTTATAGGAGAAACTGAAGAAAACGTAACGAAGGTGGCGGCGAAAGTACAGGAGGCGCTCAGAGACTTCTGCCCGTTCAAGGCCGATGTAACGGGAATAGGCGTTTTTCCAGGCGAGAACCATCCGAGGATTGTGTGGGTGGGGTGCCCTGCTTTGCTTTCCTTGCAGAAAGCGCTTACGGATGAAGACAACACGACGCCTATCCCACATATAACGATAGCAAGGGTAAGGGACGGGCGCGGAAAGATGGAACTTCTCAAAAACGTCGCCCAGCTTAGGGGGCAGTCATACGGAACCATGAGCATAGAAGAAGTGAAGATAAAGTCGTCCATCCTTGCGCCCAACGGCCCTGTGCATAAGGACGAGGCGACAATAAAACTGGACTTCACGAGACCATAATCATGCTTTGAACAGCACCTTGGCTATTATTTCTTTTCTCGCAACTGCGCCAAAGTGCCGGCTGTCCGTGCTCCTGCCAGAATTATCGCCAAGAACGGAATATTCGCCGTCGTTGCTTATCGCGCCAAGCGCGCGAATACGCTTTAGCATCTTTCTTCCGCTTTTTTCAATTATCACTACGTCCCCTTTTTTGAAGCGGAACGGCCATGCAACGGCAAACACAAAATCACCTTCGCTGTAAAGCGGCTCCATACTTGCACCGTTCACGCGAAAGCGGCCGAAAAGAAACATATCTGTCAAAAAACCGGCAAGACTATTTCCTTTTCGGTCGGATACGGTTTTGCTTTGCAGGTTTTCACATTTTTGCTCGCCCAGAAAATTTCGGCAAAAGCGTTAACCGCGTCCACAAGCTGCTCGGCTGACGTGACGTCGGACTCCTGCCGCGCTTTGGAAGCAGCTTTCATTATTTTCCACACTGTGTCATGAAGCAACGGGAATTTTTGCAAGTTCTCGGGCTTGAAATAATCTCCCCATATGACGCGGACTTCGTGCTTGCATATTTCCGCGTGTTCCTCTTTAACTGCGGCAAAGCGCGCCACTGCATGCGCGTCGCTTTTCTTCTCCTGAATGAGCTTGGACATTCTTAACACGGTCTGCGCCGCCATTTGCGCAGTATGCGGGTCGTATATTCCGCAGGGTATGTCACAGTGGGCGTATACGAGCCCGGCAGGCTTTATCGCGTCTAGCATTTTCATCCAGTTCATCGAACCACCTTATTCAACTTCGGCGTGAAAGTTTTTATAGCAGCGGGATTTTTAAGCATGAAACGTCAAAATACCGCATGGACGACAACGCGTTGAGAAAACTATGCCTGCTGCTTGCGGTTGCAGGCATAGGCGGGCTTGCCGTTGCCGGGCTGCTGGCGGAGCCTGTTGCCGTCACGGGCGTCGGCGAGGAGGACATCGGAAAAATAGTCAAAATGACGGGCGAAGCGTCAAAGGTCGCTCACGCTTCAGGAACCACGTTCATAGAAATAAACGGCGTGAAAATCGTCCGTTTTGCGGCAACGCAAGTGAACGATGGCGACATCGTAGAAGTCACGGGCCGCGTTTCCCTTTACCGCGGGGGCGTGGAGATAGTGGCGGAGAGCATAAGAGGTGTTGGAGATTAAAGCTATTGTTCTGGCGGGCGGCACAGCGGAAAGGCTGAAGCCGCTCACCGAAAACATGCCGAAACCCCTCATAGACGTGAACGGCAGGCACATGATAGATGACATAATTGACAAGCTTGAAGCTGCGGGCATACGGGAAATCTATGTTTCCACGAACGAAAGATTCGAGGAGCCGTTCAGGGCGTGGTCGAAAGGCAGGAACGTGAAACTCGTGGTGGAGAAAATGCCCGGCGGCAAAAAACTTGGCGCCATAGCCGGGCTTGCTTACGTGGCAGGAAAAGAAAAAATAGCCGGCGATTGCCTCGTCATCGCGGGGGACAACCTGTTCGGGTTCGACCTGAAAGATTTCATCGCTTTTTATCACGCCAAGAAGAAGCCCGTTGTGGCGGCATACGACGTCAAAAGCAGGGAACGCGCCAGCCAGTTCGGCGTAATCACGGAAGTGAACGGGAAGATAACGAGCTTTGAGGAGAAGCCTGAAAAACCAAAAAGCACGCTTGCCGCGACAGCCTGCTACATCTTCCCGCAGGAAGCGCTCAATTCTATGGGTGAATACCTGCGTCTGGGCAACGCCCGCGACTCGCCCGGAAACTTTATTGCATGGCTTGCAGGGCGCACGGGCGTTTACGCGTATATCTTCGATAATTACTGGTTCGACATCGGTACGCTCGAGTCCTTAAAAGAAGCGCGAGCGTTCATGAAAAGGCTTTAATCTTTGCTGAGGATAGCGATACTTCATGCGCGAAGTCCTTGAGCTCGTGGACAGCTATCTCAGCATCCGCGAATTGAACAGCCCCGAATTTGAAGAGCGGGCGCGGCAGATGGGTTACGTTGCCATAACGTATATGGATGGACAGTTCCCTATTGTGCTGCTGAGAAAGGCTGTGACGCTCGGCAATCCTTCAGAATTTATAGAAGGTGCCATGGCAACCGGTTACGTGCCTTCCACACTCACCGTATACGATTGGAAGCGCAATTATGCTGCAATACTGAACCGCAAACGCAATGTCATCGCGGGCTGGCGCCAGACGGGCGGGATTGGAGAACTGCTGTATCCTCATCTTATATCAGACAACGACGTTCCCATACTGAGCGGACTGGCGGAAAGCATCGGAATGCAGCCGGAACTGCCCCGCATATTTCAGGAAGCGCTTGGTGCATCGTCGAAATGATATTCACTTCTTCAATCTCACTATCCGTATCTCTTCCGCCGGAGCAACGGGCTTCGCGCCGCTGCGCAACGCCCCGCGTATGGCATCCTGCCGCTCTTTCGGGATGATGCCGTCAATGTTCACGTCCTTCCCCAATATTAGAAGCGACTCAACGTGGAAGAGTATTTCTTTTTCCGCGAGCGAACGCTTCGCGGCTATCTCGCCGATGCTTAACCCGCTGTTGACAAGCTCCAGCGTTTCCAGATAGTTAGCGGCAAGCGTGGGCACACTGCCCCTTGACGGGCGCTCGGCAATGCCACGCTCGCTGCAATACTCGCGTATTTTTTTCAGGAACGCCGGGCCGTAGCGCTTCAGCTTGGCTTCGCCCACGCCGTGCACGCTTTTCAGCGACGGCAGGCTTTGCGGATAATAGGAAGCCATCTCTTTCAGCGAGCGGTCGGGAAATATCATGTACGGCGGGACGCCTTCCGCGTCCGCCATTGCCTTGCGCAATGCGCGCAGCACCCCGAAGAGCCCGGGCTCCACGATTTCGTGCGATGCTATCCGCGCCTCGCCCGGCTTCGTCAGAAGCACGCCCTCTTTTCCGTAAAGCACGCTCATGCTTTTTTCGTTCAGTTTCAGCACCGGATAATCGCCGTTTGTCACGCCAATAAACCCGCCGGCTGCCAGCTCGCGTATAAAAGATATCCACTGCTTTTGCGTGTATTCTGCGCCTGAATTGAAAGATTTTTTCATTACATGATGCGGGCGCACGTTTTTGCCGGCCGTGAGAACGGATGCCACGTAACTGGCGCCGAAGCTCTGCCCTGTCTCGTAAATGCACTGGAATATTTTTTTCGATATGCCTGTGGCGTCCATGGTTTCTTTCGGAGTCAGGCAGTTATCGCACTTGCCGCAGTTGCCGCCGAAAGACTCGCCGAAGTATCCGAGCACAAACTTGCGGCGGCACACGCTGCTTTCGCAATACTCCAGCATCTCGTCCAACTTGGCATACGCCAGCTGCCGCTTTTTCGGGCTGGGTATGCTTTTGTCCATCATGCTTTTCAGTTTCCATGCATCCCCGCGGCTGAAGAAAAGTATGCAGTCGGACGGCAGCCGGTCGCGCCCGGCGCGCCCGGTTTCCTGATAATAACCCTCAATGCTCTTCGGGACGTCATAATGAATAACGTAGCGTATGTTGGGCTTGTCTATGCCCATCCCGAATGCTATGGTGGCGACGATTATCTGGGCGTCGTCGCGCTTGAACAGGTCCTGATTGTTCTCCCGCTCAAAATCGGAAAGCCCGGCATGGTAAGGCAGCGCCTTGAACCCTTTTTTTTCAAGCTTTGAAGCTATCTGCTCCGTTTCCTTCTTGGCGAGACAGTATATTATTCCGGACTCTTCGCGATGGGCGTTCAGATATTCAACCAGCTGCTCAAACGCATTTTCTTTCGGGCGTATGTAATATGTGAGATTGTCGCGGTTGAAACTCGTTTTATGCACGGCAGGCTCCCTCAACCTGAGCGTTCTTACTATATCGTCACGCACCTGCTCAACGGCTGTCGCCGTCAACGCGATTATCGGCACGGAGGGAAAGGTATCGCGCAAGACGCGAAGATTTCGATAATCCGGCCGGAACTCATGCCCCCATTCGGAAATGCAATGAGCTTCATCGACAGCAAAAAGCCCTATCTTCACCATTTTCAGGAACGAAATAAACTCGGGCGAAGAGAGCCGTTCCGGAGCGACATAAAGAATTTTCTTTTTGCCGCACAATATCTCCAGTTTCTCTTCCTCTATCTCTCTTTCAGAAAGCGACGAGTTTATGAATGCCGCGCTTATTCCGTTCATCCGCAACGAGTCGACCTGGTCCTTCATCAGCGCGATGAGCGGGGAAACGACGACCGTTATCCCTTCCTTGAGCAGGGCGGGCAGCTGATAACACAGCGACTTGCCGCTGCCCGTGGGCATCAGCACGAAGACGTCCTTCCCTGCGAGAACGTCATTTATCACCGCGCTCTGTTCGGGATACAGCGAAGAAAAGCCGAAATGCTTCTTGAGAATATCATTCATGCGAAGAGAGGCATTCCAATCCTTTTATTGGTTTCACTTCTTCACTTTGCCATTAAGAACGCCAATGTCCGCCGCGCCGTTCTCCGTTAACCCTACGTATGCTTCCCTGCCGCCGTATTTTATCGTCATCTCGCCGGTGTATCTGGCGCCGGGCATATAGCCGATGTTGCTTATTTTTGATTTTTCTATCCGCTGCTTAAGCCCCAAATGAAGCAGCGCGCTAAGCCACGGCTCTATGACGACGGAGTCGGGATATATTTCCACTTTGTTGACGACCAGCATTATTGACGCCCATATGCCGATTATGATAAGCGACGCGGGAACGTACCCGGGCAACTGGAAATAAGCGAGATAAAATACCAGAAGAAGCACGGGCGTGTTGAAAAACGCGAAGAATTTCGAGCGGAGCGAATTCATCACGACTATGCGGCTGGGCATAATTTTATAGGACTGTGGAGATACTTAAGCGTTGTATTTTAATGCATACGGCAGAAACGCGACGAGAAGTTGACGACTGCCTGAATTAATCCGACTCTTCCATCGCTTTGCGCAGCGCCGTGGAGAACTTTTCCTTCAGTGCTGCGAAGGTTTTTTCGTTTCTCGATTCTACAGTGAGGCGAATCATCGGCGAGGTGTTGGAAGCGCGCATGAGCGCCCAGCCTCCGGCTTCGCGGACGAGAACGCCGTCCATTTTCTCGGCGTTCGGAAATATTCTTTTCAGCTTCTCTATCACGGTGAACTTCCTGTCGTCACTGCAGTCAAATGCGAAGCGCCCGAACGGGTAGCGCGGAACGCGTGCGGCTGTTGCGGACAACGCTTCGTTGCGTTCCGACAATGCCACGGCTGCGTATAAGCTCACCGCCATCGCATCGTCAAAGGGCAGCAGCGATGGTATAATGTAATGACCGGCGCTTTCGACGCCGAAACACGCCTTCAATTTGTGCGCTGCATCCACGATAAATGTATGCCCTACGGGCTGGCGGTGGACGGAACGGGAAAACTCCTGCGCCACGTTATCAAGGCTCATGGAACACTCAATATTAGCTACGACGTCTCCTTTTTCCGTGGGCGCAAGCTTTGATAATATGAGATAGGACGACTGTTCTGCGCCCAGCACGTTGCCCGCCTCATCTGCAAGTATCATCCGGTCTGCGTCGCCGTCATACGCTATGCCCACGTCCTTCTTCGCTTTTCTTAACTCGGCCAGCGGGTCTATGTTGGGCTCGGAGTTGCGGGACGGCGTCTCCGACAACACATCGTATATGCCCTGCACATCAAAGCCGGCTTCGCCGAACAGCCGCTTCGCCACGACGGAAGCCATGCCGTTTCCGCAGTCAAGCGCGACGTGCATTTTCTTTTTTGCCTTCAGTCTTGACGTGAGATACGCAATATACTCGCGAATAGCTGCGCTGCTGTCCACGGCATTCACATTGCTTTTATCATCAGCCATCCGATTAAGCGCGAAAAAACCGTCCCTTATTTCATCATTCTCTTTTTCCGCAAAACCGCGGCCATCGGCATGGAAAAATTTCATGCCGGTCCATTCCCGCGGCAGGTGCGAAGCCGTCACATACGCAAGCGGCATGGCACGCTTCCATGCGTAAAACATCGCGACTCCCAGCGGAACGAGCCCCACGTCATGCACGGCGAAGCCTGCACGGTTTATTCCCGACGCCAGCATTTTTTTCATCTGGGCGCTGGACGAGCGCATATCCATGCCTACGACTACGTCGCACTTCACTTGCCCTGCCATAACATAGCCGAGCTTTTCGGCGTCCTCCGTTGCCATGTCTGCGCCAAATATGCCGCGTATATCGTAGCTGCGGAAAATGCTGCGTGAAACCATGCGAACCCGTGGGAAAATACGCCCAGAAATGATTTAAATATATGCTGATGCATTAAAATGATATGAACAAAGCAGAGCCTACGGCATGCGTCATGCTTAGCTATGCCTATTCCAAATTTTCCGCTTTCCTGCAGTAGGGAACGGGATGATTCTGAGTTCAGATGACCGTCGCGGGTCCATTATGCAAAATTTACAGTTAATGATTAACAAAGAGGTGAAAAAAATGAACGATACGCCGATATGCTGCGGCAAGAGGATGAAGGTGAGCCTGGAGCTCGGCAGATTCCTTGAAGCCCGCTGCGACAAGTGTGACGACACGATTTACATAAAGAAGACGGCAGGCATGCAGAAGCCGACACTTATAGACGACTAAAATTGCGTGAGGTTTTTCAGCTTCCCGCGAAACACGAAGTCGTTCTCTATGCGCGCGCCGGTCTTGCCATAAATGCCCGGCTCTATGGTGAAGACCATGTTACGCTCCAGCACGCTATCGCTTTTCATGGAGAGCGAAGGCGATTCGTGGACTTCCAGCCCTATGCCGTGGCCTAATGAATGAATGAAATGATTTGCTTCGCTGCCGAGCTTTGCGCGCACGAATTCTTCGGCTTTCCGGGCTGCCATGCCTTCTTCCATGAACGCATAAAGCTCGCTTAATATTTCTTCCAAACGCCCGGTGCCGCCGATGGTGCGCGTGACGTCCGAGCAATAACCGCTGAAAACCACGCCGAAGTCTATCACAACGGGCAGTGTCATCTTCACGGGCAACGGGACGTGGTGCGGAAAACGCGAATTTCTGCCGGATGCCACGATTGTGGGAAAAGAACGCTCAACGCCGAGCGAAAGCATTTTCGATTCTATCAGCGCCTTCATCTCCGTTTCTTTGAGAGAACGGGAAAATTCGCGTTCCGCGTATTTCCAAACCCTGCCGGAAATCCGGCAGGCTTTTGTTATGCGCGCTATCTCGTAATCCGTCTTGACTGCGCGTATTTTTTCCAGGTCGCCGGATATGTCAACGGCGCCCGGAAACTGCGACACTATCGCGCCGGAGTGCTTGAAATCTATGCCGACTTTCTTCCCTTCCAGCAGTGCCTTTACGTCAACGTTCAGCGAAGGCTTTACCCAGCCCTTTTTGGCGCGCCCGAACTCCATTGCGTTCGTTATCACGGACGCGGAAGAGAAGTCGTAAAGAAAGAAACTGGAAGAGACCGGGGAATTGGTGAAATAAAAATAATTCGGGTTGTACTCGCCACTGAAAAGCAGAATCGCGTCTACCTTTTCCGACAGCGTTTCCGCCCTTCCAAGCCGCAACCCCGCTTCCATCAGAAGTCCTCTTCTGTCATTATCGTTACGTTACTCTTCGCGACGCGCTCCCTGTATCCCGTGCCGACCAGCACGGATATCTTGCGCTGTATAGCCAGGTCAACAACCGACTGGTTGACCTTGCCGTCAAAGACAAGGGCGTACACGTTCCGGTAATCATCAAGCACGTTGCCCAGCTCGCTTATCGGAACTTTTGTCAGCACGTTCATCTCCCTGTCAAGCAGATACGCTGCCCTTGTGCCCGTAAGCTCTTCGAGCAGCGGCTTGAAATCGCTGAAAGAACCGCGCGCTTCCTCGCGCGGCTCTTCGTCCTGCGGCTCCTCCTGCACTTCCTCGTGTGAATCATGCTCAACGGAAGCCATGTTTTCCCTTTTCGCGTCTATCTTGGACTGGTCGACGGGCGCGCGCTCGCGCAGGGCTTTGTATATCTGCTTCTTCGTGAGCTCCTCGACTTCCTTGCCTTCCTCGGCATGCGCGATGTATTCGACATCGGCAATGGAAAGAAGCTTCTTTAAGTCCAAATCCCCTCCGCGGTCGCCGTCAACGAATGCAGTGGTTATCTTTTCCTTCGTCAAATCAAGCAGCGCTTGCGGCATCTTTGAGCCTTCACTGGCAACGACGTTCCTTATGCCGTGCTTTAGCAAGTTAAGCACGTCCGCCCTTCCTTCCACGACGATTATCTCGTCAGACGTCAGGATGTCCGGACCGCAGCTCAACCCCTTGTACACGGTTATCTCCGCCGCCCGCACTGCTTCCTTTATGCTTTCGGAGAGCGTCTGCGAATCGGGCACGCCGCCTTCCATCAGGGCGGCAAGTATCGCCTTGGCGCGGTCGACAACGTATTTTCTCTTCTGCGTTCTCACGTCTTCAACTTTCTCTACCTGAATTTCGGCGTCGCACGGGCCGACCTTCTCTATCGTTTCCAGAGCAGCCGCTATTAAGCTTGTTTCCGAAGCGTCAAGGCTGGAAGGTATGATTATCGTGGCAAATGCCTTGCCTTTGTTCGCCTTCACGTCGACTTCTATGCGCCCTATCCTGCCCGTGCGCTGAAGCTCGCGCAAATCGAGGTCCGTTCCCAGCAGCCCTTCGGTCTGCCCGAAAACGGCACCTATCACGTCCGGCCTCTCTACGATGCCCTTGGCATACATCTTTGCATGAATAAGGTATTTCGCGAAATTCTGGGCCAGTTTGGCCATCTAATCACCTCTTTTTACAGAGGCAGAATCAGGCATCCTGTAAGTAAGTCTTACTCTTTACTATTAAGCAAAAATTATCGACTTTCATATGCCTGACCTGCCTTGTTCGAATATTACCGAAAATAGTATGACCGCAAGGCTTTTAAGCGTTATCTCGATGACTGTATTTTGGAATTGTGGCACAAGAACGTTCTATGTGAATGCGCCGGATGGTGCAGCACTCATAGGATAACTTCCAAAACCTTTCTTCTTGACGAAGCGCCGCGAAGGATGCGCACGGCTGAATACTCCTTCGAAAGCTCGCGGATGATTTCATGGTTCGCCGCGTTGTTTTCGCGCTCCTCGCTTATCGTAATGAGCCACGTCTCGCCTTTGACCACGGAAAAGCGCGAACCTTGCCTGACTTTGACGTTTATTATCATAAAAATCAGCCTGCCGGTAACACCTGTCTTCATTCTTCGCCAAGGCGATGTCGGGAGGCTGAGGGCCGGCAGGCACTGAATTATAATGTGGGCGAAACGGTTAAAAACACGAAATTACCGTGTTATGAAAGTGAAAGGACTTTCAGCGCAACGCCGAGATGGCGGCGTGGTCTGGAAGGGCAGAAGATTTCAACACGGAGATTCCAGTAAAGGCGTATGGACGTGTAAGAAAGAGTGAGTCAATGCTTCACTCCCTGACTGAACTGTAGTAAGTACAACACTTTCTATGGAGTGAGGAATCTTTTCGTAATAAAGACCGAAAGATGGTCTTATGCTCATTTCGTTATTCCGCTTTCACTAAAAATCCGCGCTTGGCGTAATCCTGCAGCTTCGCAAATATTTCGTCGACGCTGTGCTCTGCTAACTCTTTCATCCTCTGCCGGACGTGGGAGACGTAAAATAGGATGTATGTTTCGTATGCCGGCCCAACGGATGCCGCGAACTCGGAGTCAAGCGACGCTCTGGCGCTTAGCACGAGGAACGAGCCGGCTGATTCGTGCGCGCCTTCCGCCGTAAGCGTGACGCGCAACGTCGTATTGTTGTCCATTGCTTCACTGACTAAAAACTCGGCGCGCGTGGTTTTTTCCGGGCCCGTGGTGCGGAAGACGTTCTCCTTTTCTTCCGCGCCGAGCGCGAGAGCAAATTGGGTAAATTGCCCCGTGGCTGCGTAGATATCCGATACCACGAAAGAGCGGGACCACGAGTGAAGCTCTTCACTGATGCGTTCCATAAGGATAGTTTATTTATCCGGATATATATAACTAGGTCTATGAACCGGTATTCAAAAGGCTACCGCGCCGAGCGTAACATCGTGCACGAGTTCGCGCGGCGCGGTTATATGGTGATACGGGCGCCTCACTCCGGAAGCATAAGCCTCGCTTCGCCGGACGTGATA
Organism: Candidatus Aenigmatarchaeota archaeon; assembly: GCA_016198645.1. GTDB lineage: Archaea > Aenigmatarchaeota > Aenigmatarchaeia > GW2011-AR5 > GW2011-AR5 > JACQID01. The sequence goes on from JACQIE010000056.1 coordinate 14,643, forward strand.
GCGGCGAAGGACGGGCATTTGATAGTATTGGAGTGCAAGTCGCGCGAGGAAGCTTTCACAATGGAAAAGGAACAGATGGAAGAACTGGCGAAGTGGCGGGACGTTGCCCGCGCTTCCGCTTACGTGGCGTGGAAGATAAACCGGAAAGGGTGGACATTCCTGAAGCTGGACGACGTCATCGCGAATAACGGGCATATAGGCAAGAAATTCGCGGAAGAGAAAGGAATGGGCATTGATGACGTGGACCGGCTGTTCTTATAATTTTCCGTTTTCAGCGAGCTGTAAACTACCCGCCACTAAAGTGGCGGGTGTTATGAAAGTGGAAGGAAAGGACACTCTCGCGCATTGCTCGGCTTTTGGCGGGGCTTGGTTTCGACTTACTTGTTTACCGTTTAGTTGGGGAAGGAAGCACTAACCCACCATTGTCTCTCTACTGCAATGCACTTCGTGCATGATGCATTTGTTTATGCAGGAAGAAAGCGGTAACTTCTGGCCAATCCTTTGATTATTGTTTTTTATTCAAAATTCCAAACGTTTGCCTGACAGAACAGTTTACTGCAAGGCTTAAATACTAATTCCAAGGAATTCAATGTGTGAACTCTGAAGTGACGGGGTTTTACGCGATGCCGCTGAAGAAGCGGCTTGCTATAATCCGCAAAAGCGCGTCCCTCACGGCGCAGGAAACGGCGCTTCTGAAGAAGAGCGGGGCGCTTGCTCTCGACAGAGCAGACGCGATGATAGAGAACGTCATCGGCACGACTCAATTGCCGCTGGGCATAGCGACTAATTTTTTAGTGAATGGAAAAGATTACTTCGTGCCCATGGCAATAGAGGAGCCGTCCGTGGTCGCTGCAGCGTCTTACGCGGCAAAACTGGCGCGGAAGTCCGGCGGCTTCGTGGCTTCGGCTGACCCGCCGATGATGATAGGGCAGCTGCAGCTCATGTCGCGGAGCCTTGCGACCATTTATCGGGCGCGCGAACGCGTGCTCGCCGGCAAGCGCGAGATAATGGACATCGCGAACGGGAACGATTCAATAATGATAAAGCTTGGCGGGGGCGTGAAAGACGTCAAAGCCGACATTATAAACACGAAGCGCGGGCACATGCTGATAGTGCAGCTGCACGTAGACGTGAGAGACGCAATGGGCGCGAACGCGGTCAATACGATGATAGAAAGCGTGACGCCGCGCATACTTGAGATGACGGGCACGGAATCGCGGCTAAGGATAATATCAAATCTCTCCACCGGCAGGCTGGCCCGCGCCAGAGCGGTGTGGAGCAAAGAGACGCTGGATGAGGACGTGATAGAAGGCATACTGGACGCTTACGCGTTCGCTGAAGCCGATAAATACAGATGCGCAACGCACAACAAAGGGATAATGAACGGCATGGATTCCGTCGCCGTCGCAACAGGCAACGACTTCCGCGCACTGGAAGCCGGGGCGCATTCTTATGCGGCTCTGAACGGGTTCAAGCCGCTGACGAAATACGAGAAGAACAGGCGGGGCGACCTCGTGGGCAGCATAGAAGTACCGATAGCAGTCGGACTTGTCGGCGGCGCCACGAAGACGCACCCCATAGCGCGGATAGCGCTTAAAATTCTTGATGTCAAAACGGCGCAAGAGCTTGCTGAAGTGGTGGCGTCCGTGGGCCTGGCGCAGAACTTCGCGGCAATGCGGGCGATGATTGCGGAGGGGATTCAACGCGGCCATATGAAACTGCACGCCAAGAACATCGCTGTCATGGCAGGGGCGGAAGGGCGTTTAATACACCGCGTCGCCGAGGCGATAATACGCAAGGAGCAAATCTCCGTGAGTGCGGCAAAGGAGCTCATAGAGAAATGGAAGAAGCGCAGGGCTGGGAAGTGATATTTTAAATAGTCTTCCGTTTTCTTTAATCAATGACAACTCCTATTCGGGATGCATTTTTAAGCCAAGTGGATGCTGCGCTGGAAGAAAACGTTACTCTTGCTCGTACAACTATAGAACGTCAGCTGGACGCGGCATTTGCGGCGTATCGAACTCAAATGCGTGAGAGGGCGGCTAAAGAAAAGACGCGCAGAAGCGGTAAGAACTCCGTGAACCTATATATCAAAGGAAACTAGTTTCTATGCCTAACATACCTTTAAAAACATCACTTTTAAGTAATAACTATGACAATGAAACGCGCTTTTCTCAGAGAAGCCGAAAGGATAGCATATGAGAAAACGGGAGTACCTGGCTTGAGCGAAAGCGACATCGGCCGGTATATGAATTACATACGTGTTGAAGCTGGGCGAGCTTTCGGCCATGATGAAGTCTATATCGGCCGTTTTTTAGAAAGGATTGGGACGGAAGAAGTTTCCGACGCGCTGGCCAGATTGGACGCGCGCCAAGGAACACGGAGCTCCGGAGTAATACATCTGACATACGGCGGCATGCCATTGGTCGAGTATCTTCTATTGCATTATTTCCCGTCCTGCAACTCTTTGACTGTGAGAGACATCGTCCGCGAGCTAGGTTTTAAGCCATCTGACTACGGCAGAGTGGCAGGGGCAGTAAAAAGCGCGGCTGAAGAGCTTGGGTGGGAGAAAACGGGGCGGGGACCGGGAAAGGTCACTTACGCCAAGCCCGGCATCTAAGCAGGCTGTTTTGATTGCAATTTCCTGTCACAAACCGCCGCGAACCGGCACTTTGCGCATTTCCACGGCATTTTCGTCGCGACGAAATCGCGCTCGCCGCGTGCAAGCGCGTGAACGCGCGCCACGACTTCCTCTATGTCTTTCTTTGCTTCATCGTTGAACTGCTCCATCCACGTCACTTCGCCGGTGGCGCTATCGCGTATCACGGAAAAGACGGGCTTGGGCGGGTTGAATTCGGAAAGAAAGCAGAGGGAGTAAGCGCGTGCCTGGTTCGTAGCGGAGCGGTAAGCTTTTCCGCCGGGCTTGTCGTCAATTATGAACACCGCACTGCTCTGTAACTGGACTTCGTCTATCAAACCGTAGAGTCTATACTCGCGCGACTTTATCCTAAGCTCGCGGCCGGAGCCTTTAGCGCCTATCTTGATTGCCTCTTCAACGCTCATCTTCACCGTTTCTTTCATTTTTTCCTTGTGCTCCTCTTCAAGCTGCGCGTGGCGGAGCGAACCGGCAATCATCGCTTCGGTTTTCGGATCGATGCCCTGCCATGAAAAGTGCAGCTGATACTCGCAATACGCTTGCGCGTGCAGGTCGGATATTTTTATCCATCTGCCGCTAGAATCGGTGAACATGCGTAAACTTTGTGCACGGATTTTTTAAATGAAAGCAGAGGTCGGGGGAAACGGGAAAGTAACTACTCGCCACATGATGCACAGATATGCGCCATATACCGCGGGCGTTTAGTAAGAAAACGAAAAACGGCTAATCACCCTCGTTTTTAACGGCGATTCGTTTTGGCTTTATTACGAAAAGATTCTCATCCCATAGAAAGTGTTACA
>JACQIE010000057.1 GCA_016198645.1 Candidatus Aenigmatarchaeota archaeon
CGCCGGCATTCGCGGTTATCACAGAATAAGATGCCGGCACTGTTCGCAAAACATATTCCGGTCCGTGCTCATGATGGAGTTGCAGCAACCCCTCCGTGTCGCACCCCGTTTTCAACCCGTCTGTGCTGATGCTGCTAACGGTGCCGTTGTGAACCATAGCCGCGTCAGCATCGCGAGTGATATAATGATTGGATTCGCGAATATCACGCCCGCCTATGGTATGAGGATGCGCGGCAAGGAGAAGGTCTCCAGTGCCTTTAGTCCTATATCTTGTATGGACAAACAGAGGGTCGCCTGGTTTATAATCAAGCAGCGTGACCAGTGCCTGGGGGTCTGCGGTATTGCTGTAACATCGCACTGCATTTATGCTGCTTTCTCCTAAAGTTCCGTAGCCTTCTGCGTCTTTGCCGCGGTGGCTTAGCCCTTCTCTGACAAGTTTCACAGCGTCGCTTATATCATAAACGAGTCCGACGCCGCAATTTTCTTCGACGGGTTCAGACATAGACGCAAACCACCAATAAATTGCCCCCAGCTTTCATATCACTGCGCCCTTTCTATTTTTTTCAGGATTTCGCCGAATGCGGGGCGGGTTATCAGAACGCCTATCAGCACGCCGATTATCGTCGTGATGGCGAAGCCGCGCAGGCTTATCATCGTCAGTAGCGGCAGCATTGATGCTATCAGTATCCCGCCGGAGCCGAATATCACGAAGAAAGCGCGCTTGAGCTGTTCAGTGAGCGTTAGTTCCTTTCGGCGCGAAGACTGGTCAATCATTATTATCTGGCTGTCCACCCCGGTGCCGATGGCAGCGATGATACCGGCAAGCGCAGGCAGGTCGAGCGTCCATGAAAATGCGGCAGCAGCGCCGAGGATTATGAGGGCTTCGGACAGCGAGACGGCAAGCATGGGCAGAATTATCTTCGGGCGCCTGTAGCGCGCAAGCACGACGGCAGCGACGCCGGCTGCGGCAGCGACGCCTGCAAGGAGAACGTCGTTTACAAATGCCCTGCCGAGGGTCGGGGAAACGCTGCTCACGCCGACGATTTCTATGGACGTCGGCAGCGAGCCGGAACGCAGGATGCTGGAGATGCTGCGTTTTTCTGCGAGCGCATCGCCGTACGAAGGCGCAGTTCCGGTTATCTCGATGCTCGTTGCCGCGTTTCCGCGGAGCGACGAGGCTATCTGGAAGGAGTTTATCAGCTTGTCGTCAAGATATACAGCGATTTCGCCCTGCAGGTAAGATGTGCCCGCAGCGAACGGCAGGTTTTTGGTTACCATCGCAAAATTATTCGCGGCTTTCGGCGACACCTGCAGACCGAAGCTCCACTGGTAGTTGTTGTCAAGGGAGCGGACGCCGGAGCGTGCAGGGTCAAGATATACTGCCTGTATGTCATCGCCGCCGTATACAGTAGCTACGACATTGGCGTCGCTGCCCGTGATGTTTGCCACAATGAAAGGCACACCTGCAAGGATGAATGAGTCGCCGGGCGCGTAGCTTTTGTTTTCTATCGAAAGCGTGCCGTTGACGGAAATCGGGTAGCTTTTGTCCATTATAATTTCTTTTGATGCTTTCAGGGGCACTTTTGCCTCGAACTTGCCTTCCGCTTCAAGCAAGCGCCTTATCTCGTCCTCGGTGCCGCCGGCTATAGCCACCTCGACGTATGAGTCGCCGTGAAAATCTATTGTCCTAAACGTGGCTTCCCGGAGGCCGTAAAAGTTTATCCGTTGCTGGAGCACAGGGATAACATCGCTTGCCAGCGAAGCGTTCTTCGGCTTGACGGTCGCGGAGACGCCGCCTGTTATGTCAAGCCCGAATTCCAGGTTCGTTGACGAGCGTTCTTTGAGTGTAAAAGGCAATGGGCCGTCTGTTTCAATGTAGACAGCGCCGCGTTGCGTGGCCAGTTGAACGAGGCCGGAATAATTACCGCTGACAGGCGGCGGCGCGCCGTTTATGGCGTAAACAGTGTCGCCTACGGAAAGCCGTGGAGTCGAGGACGTTTCGACGGAGAAGCCGCTTCCTGCCCCCATAAACAGGGAAACAACGGACAGCACCACTGCCGCTACCAGCAGGCCTATTCTCCAGTTAGCCACGGCGTTCAACCCACATGCGCAGAAGCCCGGCGTTCATGAGCCATGTCACCGGGACGTCGATTACTATGCCTGTCATGAGAACCAGAGCTATTGTCTGAAGAACAGGAGAACTTGTAGAAACATATAATGCCAGCAGCGCGACGAAAGTCGTGCTTACCATCGTAAGACCGGTTTTCATCGCAGAAGCGGCAGAGCCGCTGAACTTGAGAACGGTTGACGTAAGGAGGACATCTGTATCTATAGAATACGCGACTATCAGTATCAGCGCCGCTACCATGTGCAGCGACAGCGGCACGTTGAGCAGACTCATCACAGCCATGGTGCCTGTCATGTCCACGAGGGCGGACAGCATCACTATTCCCGACGGCACAAGGGAGCGGAACATCACGAAGACTATGACGGACATCAGGAAGAACGCCGTGAGCGTTGCCGTCAGGGACTGCTGCCAGAAGACCTCGCCTATTGCGGGCCCTATTGTCTGGTAGGCGATGTCACCCGTTATACCGGCAGCCTGTAGCGCGGCTATAGCGCTGCGCTCTTCCGTTTCGTATGGAAGCGTGACGACCACGGTCGGCGCGGCGCCCGTGTAAAGGCGGACGTCCGCATCAGGCAGCGTTGCATGAACAGTTGAGAAGGCTTCCTCGCCGCCGGCGAAGGAAAGGCGCTTTCCGCCGGTAAGGTCGACGTCCCGTTTCATTACGAAGCCTGTGGACAACGCGTTGCCTGCAAGTATCGCCAGAGAAGCCACGAGGATGAGCAGGGGCGCCAGCGCGACGAGTTTCCAATGCTTTTCGAACACATCCCAAATAACCCTTTTAAGTTTTAATGCGTTTCAATTGCCATGTATGACGTCATTATAGCCGGCGCGGGGCCTGCCGGCGGCACACTGGCTTCGCTTATAAAGGGGGACGTGCTCGTGCTTGAGAAGGACAAGGAAGCGCCGCTCAAAGACTCGGGCCTGGTATCGTCGCATTTCCGCGAGTTCGTGGATGACGACGCGCTCGTGGACAGTTACGTAAACGAGATGGAGGCCGTTTCTCCATCAGGGAACACATTTCTTCTCCGCTCGGACAGGCCTTACGCGATGCTGCTCAAAAGGAAAAGGCTCTCTTATCACCTCAGAATAAGGGCGAAGGAGAACACGACGGTAAGGTATGAGCGGGTACGCGGCTTCCGGTGCGAAAAGGGCAGCGTCATTGTTGAGACGTCGAAAGGCACGCATGAAGCGAAGATGATTGTCGGATGCGATGGCACGCTTTCCGATGTGAGGAAGAGCATGGGCATTGCGCCGCCGGCCATGGTGCCGGGGCTGTTCGCGAGAACACGTCAGAAACTAAAGCACGACAGGATAAAGGTGTTTTTCAACAAATTTTTCTCCCCGGATTTCTTCTCGTGGATAATACCACAGGAAAACGAGTACGGTGTGATGGCGGCATCGCGGCCGCGCGACCATCTCAACGACTTCAAGAAGTCGCTGGAACTGCCGGACGGCGAGCTACATTCTTCTATGATACCAATGGGGACGACGTGCTCTTACGGCGAGCGGGCGCTGCTCGTGGGCGAGGCGTGCGGGCAGACGAAGCCGCTGACAGGTGGGGGAATAATATTTGGAATGAGGGCGGCGACAATAGCGGGGCGCGTCATAAATGACGCGATAGCGCGGGACAGGTTTGGCGCTTCGTTCCTTTCTCGTTACGAAACAGAGTGGAAGAAAGAGTTGCAGTGGGAGATAAACAAGCAGCTTCTCCTACGAAAAATCTACAGGAAGATGTCAAACGCGGACATCGAAAAGCTCTTCACCGCGTTTGGCGGGGACATAGAAAAAATAAACCGATTCGACTACGACCGCATCACTTCAGCGTGGACAAAATTGCCGAAGAGGAAAATGTTCGTTTTTGCGCTGCAGAACATGCATATGATTTTTTGAGTAGTTTATCTGTTCCGCAGAACGTCTGTCATGCTGAACACTTCGCCCATTGAGCCTTCGCGCATTTTCCGGCTCAGATACCTAATCGCATCCACGGCTCCGTCCGCATACGTCCGCCGCCCGTTCACCCTAGTATAGAAGCCTGCGCCCATGCCGCTATTTGATAAGTCAACCCAATGATATGCGTGGCTGCTTAATACGCTGTCGGGCACGCCCAGCTCGCGTTGCATCGCCGGTTCGCGCACGGATTCCATTTCGTCAAAGGTGATGCCCAGCTCTGCAAGAACCTGCGTCCATGCACGGCCTGTGCCGCTCGGGTCGCGTTTCGTTTGCTGATGGCTTTCCCGCAGGTGCCCGCGGTAACCGGTAAACGCGCCGGGGAATTCATGCGCGAGATATTCAAGTGCAGCGGTCCATGCCACAAGCTGTTTGCTCATATTCGGCGCGATGACGGCGGAAACAGGGTTTGCACGGACTACCTCGTCGGCGTCTGCCCTGTTTCCTATCGTGCCGCCGTAAACGAAAGGCACGCCTACATCCGCATATAGACTAGCCTGCCTTGCCATGTCCGCCCGGCTGAAATCAACTGCCAGCAAATCCCGCTGCATAGCGAGCAATTCACGCAGGCATGCCTCATGGCCATCGGGCCCAACGAGAGCTATCCCGTCGTACGGAGATTCCTTCGTGGTCGGACCTGTCAGGGCGTATGGCAGCAATGTCATGTCCGGCTGTGCACGGATGGCTTTCATCACTTCTGTGGATATGCTTCCGGGCAAGCCCGACAACACGACTGGAATCGTCATACGACGCCTCCGTATTTCGCCAGCCTGTCGGCTATCGCCGGTTGTGGTGAAAATGTTCGTTGTATCGCGTCGAAATACGACGGATGAGCTTCATGCAGGCGATAAAGAGCGGCGCCGACCGTGTTCTGCACAGACTCGGGCGGCACGGACATCGGCGACCTCATGGCAGGGTTGTTAATCATGCCGAGGAGATACGCTGCGAACTGCACAGGCTGCGGGTTGCGCCAGTTATCGTTTGTTATTGCGAGCGTCTCATCACCTATTTTGAGCGGATAAGAACTTGTTACGCCTACGAGCCTGTTCAAACCTTTCAGCGATTCGTTTATTTCCCGTGCTCGCGCAGGATTGCCGCCAAGCACGGCTGCTGTCATTTCTGAATAGACGTGCGGGAAGAGGTTGCTCCATACGGAGATGACGCCGTTGCCTGATATGGCAGGGTCGGTCATCATCTGATACGTGAGGGGGTCGTCGCCGGAGAGGATGAGAAAATCGTTGAGTCCGCGTTCTCCGGCTTCGCGGCGCACGGCGCGCCAGAAGCTTGCGTCTTCATCGTCCCGCAAGGCTTTCCCGCCTGTGGCGTCTTTCGTGCCTATTATGTTGGGGTGAGCTTTTGCCAGCGCGGCAATCACGTCGGCGTGAATTATCGGGTGCCCCCGCCCCGGAATGTTATAAATGATGACACCCGTCGGCGCGGCTTCTGCGACGCTCTGGAAATACTGTGCGAAGCCTTCCTGCGCCGGCGCATTGTAGTAACCGGAAACGTGAAGCGTCGCATCCGCGCCCATCTGCGCCGCAACTTTTGTCGCTTCCACGCCTTCTCGTGTAGCGTTCGAGCCCGCGCCCACGATTATAGGAATAGTGTGCGCACGGTTTCGTGCCGTTATCACTATGTCATTTATTCCGTAATGTTCTGCCCATGAAAGAGTCGGGCTCTGGCCGGTCGTTCCGCATGGCACCAAGCCGTTAATACCATTGGTTATTTGAAACTCCGCAAGCCTTTGCAGGCTTTTATAATCTATCGTTCCATCGCCGTTCAGCGGCGTTATCAGCGCCGTTGACGCACCTTCATATTGCCTCATCAAATCACCTTATGCATGCTTTATGTTTCTTTATATATTAACTTGATGTTATTATAATAACATTTGTAATGAAGTGTGTTGCCATGGTCACGATAAGTCACTTAACGAAGAAATACGTGGACGGGATGCCTTTTCTGCACGAGGCACTGGGAAAGAAGATGCTGAACTACGGCGCGGTCGCAGAGATGCTTGCGCCGAAGATAGAAAAAGAGCTGGGCAAGGAAGTGAAGCTCTACGCCGTCATCATGGCGTTAAGGAGATACGGCGACGGGCTTGTGAGAAAATATGAAAGCGCGGACACGGAGAAAATCTTCGGCAAAGGTTCAGACCTAAGCATGAAATCAGGTCTGTGTGACGTAACCCTTGGCAAATCAAGAACGCTATTCGAAAATCTAAAAACGATACACAACATCATTGATTACGAAAGCGGCGACATACTGAACGTTATTCACGGAAACATCAACGTCACTATAATAACGAATGAGAAGCACAAGGAAAAAATACTTAACGTATTGCGCAGAGAAAAAATAATACACATCGAAGACGACCTCGTTCAGGTGTCTTTAAAATTCCCGCAGGAATTTCTTTACACGCCGGGCGTGCTTTGCAGGATGACGCGCGAGCTTTTGTGGAGCAACGTGAACCTCATAGAGATAGTTTCTTCGCTCACGGAACTGAATTTCATGGTCAAAAGCGAAGACGCGCTTAAAGGATACAGCGCGCTTGAAAACCTGCTGGTCGCGGCAAAGAAAGCCAGGAAATGAGTATTTACAGAGATTTACACTCCTCAACTAAAACTACAAATAAATAAGGACGAAGATGAGTGCGCAGAAGTCGGCGCTATTATCCGCGGGCAGTTACCAGCTCATACAGATGCGCCGATTGGGCGATTCGGGTCGCTCCATGCTGAATTTGCTCGCACTCTGCGTTCGTTTGCTTGTTTACGAAGCCAGGCTTCGCCTTCGGTGACGAGTCTTTTCGTTTCGTCTGCAAATCCTTTGTCATATCGCAGAAGCGCATGTTCCACACTAGGTAGTATAGAGTCTGGCAGTTGGTTGCTTTCGTATACGCCAGCCAACACCGTATGCATCACAGGCTCTGGCAGATATATCGGGCCGCCCGTCTTCGGGTATTCATCAAAGCTAATACGGCTGTAACCATTAGTATACTGGACAGTCATTACAATCAGTGCTTCCCGGGACAGCGGGTCTACAATATGCCCGTCAGGTGCGAAGCCGAACTCTTTTGTTTCACTTTGCATGACACTATTAGTGCGCGTAAGTATTTATCAGTATTTATCATTTCATCGCGGCGCGGACGTCGAGCCTGCGGGAAAGATAAAGAAACGAAAGAGCGCCGACTGCGCTGCCGAACCAGAATGTGGCGGCGCGGAACAAAAACACGGAAGCTATGGCAGTCGCGGCAGGCACGCCCAGCGACGACAAAAGCAACGATGCCACGGTTTCCATGGAGCCTATTCCGCCGGGCAGGGAGCTGGCGACGCCGATTATCGTTGATATCGCCACGACTCCCATGAGCATAACGTAGGAAACATTCTGGTGCAGCGCGGCGAGAGCAAGCCACAGCACGAGCGCGTCCAGCGCCCACGGTACTGCAGTAGAGGCGAAGGACTGAAGCAGCGAAGAGCGCGAAAAGGAAACGGAATAAAACGTGTTGACGAAATCGTTGCTTGCCTTTTTGAGAAAGGGAAGCCTGCCGGCAATGGAGAACATTCTCTCTCCTACGCTCCTCTTTGCGATTATTGACGCGGCAAAGAGCATCGCTGCGGCGAACAAAGAGACGCCGATGTAGGAGAAGACGGCGAGGCTGCCGGAGAGCGGCACGTTGAACATGAACAACGCAGCGAACGACAGCAGCACAGTCACGTCAAGGATGCGCTCCCAGACTATGGAAGGAAGGCTTCTTGACACGGGTATGCCCGTCCGCGCCTTCAGGAGCAGCGCCTTTGCCGGCTCGCCCATCTTGCCGGGAGTGAAATTGCTTAGTGTCATGCCGAAGAGCTGCACAGGCGCCAGCACGAAGAACGGCGCGCCTACGAGGCACTTCCATTTCAGGACGCGGAACGCCATCGATATCACGGACACGCCGAGCGCAGCGGCAATATATCTTTTATCCGCCTCGGCAAGCAGCCGCGCGAGCTCGGCGGGGTTGGAAATCCATACTATCCACGCAAGTAGGGCAACGCTCATAGCGGCTGCGGCAATCTTGAACTTTGACATGATTTAACTCTTTTACTCATGATTTAAAAATCCACTGCCTTCAAACGCAGTGGATTTGCACATCGAATTCCCTGGAATTCAATGTTTAAAAATCCTCTGCTCGGTGGCAGTGGATTTGCACATCGAATTCCCTGGAATTCAATGTTTAAAAAGAATCCGAACGACTGTTTTTATGCTCGTAGTGATGATTCCGACCTACAACGAGGCGGAGAATATAGCGGAATTGATAAAGGAGATTCTTGCTCTCCGTTTACAGATAAAAATAATCGTGGTGGATGACAACTCGCCGGACGGCACGGCGCGCATCGCCGAAAGCATGGGGAAGAAAACCGGGAAGGTCGCCGTGATAAAGCGCGGCGAGCGCGGGCGTGGCACGGCCGGCATACGCGGATTACAGGAAGCGCTGAAGTGCAATGCGACGCACGTGATAGAAATGGATGCTGACTTTTCCCACGACCCATCGTACATTCCGGCGCTGCTGGAAACGGCGAAAAAATACGACATCGCCATAGGCTCGCGCATGATAGAGGGCGGCGACACGGAGGGAAGGGGAATTTTTCGGGATGCTCTGTCGTCAGGCGGCGCGCTGTTCACGCGTGCCGTTCTTGGGCTGAACGTGCTGGATGCGCAGAGCGGCTACAAATGTTATCGCCGGCGCGTTCTGGAGTCCATGGACTTTACACGTTTCGTGTCGCACGGTTATTCCATAGGCGCAGAGCTGCTCTACCGTGCCAAAAGGCAGGGCTTCACGATGAGCGAGATACCCATCGTTTTCGAGAACAGGAAACGGGGCAAGTCTAAAGTGACGCTAAGCGAAATAATAACGTCTATGCTCAACGTCGTAAGGATACGGATGGGAAGATGATATCTTTTGTAAATGAGTGGAAAGAAGACGGCAATTTCAGAAAGGCCATATTCTTGTTCATTGCTGTGAAGATAATACTGCTTCTCGTGGCCGCGTCCAGCCAGCTGATACCTGCAGAGTTCACGCAGCGGCAGGAACGGGACGGGAACGTGTTCATAAACCCGTGGGCGCAGTATGACGCGGCGGCGTACGTGGACATAGCGATGAATGGGTATAACGCCGCGTTTGCCGAGGGCAGAGGCAACTACGGCTGGTTTCCGCTTTATCCGCTCATGATACGGGCGCTCGGCTTCATGGGCTATTATTTCGCCGGTTTTCTCATATCCAACGCGCTTTCTCTTCTGGCAGTGGCTGTGATGTATCTGGTGATAAAAAAGGACTTCACCGGGGATGTGGCTCTCAAAGCGGTGGCGCTCATGTCGCTGTTTCCGACGTCTTACTTTTTCAATGCAGTCTATACGGAATCGCTCTTTCTTCTGGAGACTGCCGCGTTCTTCTGGTTTTCACGCAAGGGCAACCATTTCTATGCGGGCGTCGCGGGATTCATGGCGGCGCTCACAAGGATGCAGGGCTCGCTGCTTTTCCTGCCATCGCTTTACGTGAACGCGAAAAAGGGCGGCAACGTGCTTTATTCGCTGCTTATACCGTTGGGATTCGCGGCGATGCTGGCATACCAATACGCCGTCACAGGCGATGCTTTCGCGCAATTTTCAACACACGTAGGCTTCGCACGCGAAGTGTCGCTGCCGTTCATGTCGATATACAACGGCGTCGCAGCGCTGATATCCAACGCGCAGATAGGGGACGTGCCCGGAACATTTTACAACGGTTTTAATTTATTCATACTTGCGTTCTTCGGCTGGCTGCTCGTGAAATCTTACGGCAAAATACCGAATGAGCAGTTCATTTTCTTCGCGGCGTCGCTGCTGCTGCCCCTGCTTTCCTCGCGGCTTGAGGCAATAAGCAGGTTCTACCTCGTCATATTTCCCGCGTTCGCGGTGATGGCGCTCCAGCAGAAAGGGGAAGGGACGGCGATAAAAATCATGTACGCGGTTTTCATCGTGCTGATGCTGCTTTTCACGATAAGGCACGGAAACGAGGAATTGCCGCTGTTCGGATAATTGCTTATAACCCGCACATTGAAAACCATCTGCTTCAACGAGATAAAGGCGGGTTAGTGTGCTTGTGACAGAACGATGAGTAAGTAGACGATAAATAAGTAGTAAAGCTAAAAATGAACCCGCCCCAAAAATCACCGGCGAAGAGTCCTTTTCTTTACTAACGCCCGTCTTTTGCAAGGGCGCACATGCCGTATGACAGCTTCGCTTTCCGTTGCGTCATTAGTGGCGGATTATTCC
>JACQIE010000058.1 GCA_016198645.1 Candidatus Aenigmatarchaeota archaeon
ATAGAGAATGGTTTAAGAGATACTATTAGGATTGACCTAATTAAATTAGATTATGATCAAGCGGAATTTTCATGCGCATCTCAGACAAATAACCCACAAGTGTCAATCCAACCTTCAGAAAAGAAGATATTTAGATTAGACGGCTGTTCTTTGACATCCTCAGCGTTGCCTGGTAAGTTTTTCATGAAGGGTGAAATAACTTATGTGAATACGCAGACTTCTGGAGCCACAAAAATGTTTATAGAAGGTAGCCCCATCTTTGTAAATTCGGACAGAACAATGACTATTCCTTGACTTTTTCAACTTCCCTAGAATACAGTTTCATTACGATACTGTGAAATCTCCATTCCCACTCCAGGATTAACAGGTTCTACAAATTCTCTATTGAGCAACTGTCTTAATCTTATGATAATTAAGATAGACCTAGTGATATCCCGTCCATCATATCATCCCAATCTTCCTCAAATACTCCCGCGCTCTTTGTTCAAAGTCGTCCCCGTCTCCGAGCATGGAACGGAAAACTTGGCGGCTGCTCTCAAGCTGGCTCTCTATGAGCATCCTTTGCTGTTCAAAAATAGACGGGTCGCTCTTGAGCCGCTCGGCATAGAGTTCAACGTAGTCCAGCCGCGTCTTCGGCACTTTGCGTTTCATGATTTTGACTCCAATATCCGATATTCTTTCAAATTGGTATAAACGTTTCCCGCCCCCATTAGCATACTGGGCGCAGTGGATTTTTAAGGATTTCCTGCGGTATCATATCTGAAGTTACATGGCAGTTTTTTCGAATGTCGACATTGACGAAGCGCTACGGAATGGAACCATAACAATAGAAGGTTCTAACGGCGTAACACGCCACAATTCCCGCGATATCTATCCGGAAGGCGACGTATGGGAAGTCACGGGCCCTGAATATAATGACATAATGGAAATACACAGAAGGCTCGGCGCGCGAGGGGTGGACGTGAATTATCATCTTCCCGACGTCCCGAGAAGAAGCAGGCGTTTGCATCACGGCGATTTGGCTGCCAATAAAGTATATGTGATGGAATCTCCGACGATAACTACGGCGGAAGGAATAAAGGTCAGGCTGGTCCCGAGAAGCACTGCCGCGAGAAATGCCGTTCATGCGTTCAGCCCCGTCAACAATCAATGGATAGCAGTGGTTACGTACGGGCACGCGGAACTGGACAGAAAAAGCATAACCCAGGCTGTCTTCTACGATAAAGGGACGAAATCGCTCACGGCGGAAGAAACGAGAGACGCTATTGATAGAGGCGGATTATTCTTCTCCCGGCCCCATGTGCTCCAGTTCGGCGAGGGGTATGGTTACGTTCCCCTGCATTTTTCCAAGGTACTGGATGCATACAGCGGCGGTGTTCTGAAAAACGGCGGGGCAGAACGCGCGTTCAGGCGGGGAAAGAGAACTTCAATCTTTGATTTTCGTTTGGGGATGACGGAAGAGGAAATCGGCGCAGGACCTTCATACGTTATGTGGATGACTTCCGATGAAGGATACATACACCCGAATGCGCCATTGATAAACGCAACGGTATCGCCCAACCGGCATACGCTGGAAGTTCTTCTGTCGCCGGAGGAAGCCGGCAGAATAATGAACGGAAAGAAGCCGCGTTATGCGTGCTCCGTGAGGGCGTATCCGCTGAAGACGCCCACCACCATGGATTACGCGCAAACAGGGCGGTACAACAATCAGGCAGAGCCCGTGGCAAGCAGATTTCCAGCCGACGCAGCGAAAGCATATTAAGATAAGGCACAAAGTGATAATCATGTCAGAAGAGTTGGGCATAACCGTGAAGCGGAGCGAAGATTTTTCACGTTGGTATCTCGAAGTCGTCCGAAAGGGCGGCTTCATTGACCAGCGTTCGCCTATCAAGGGATGCGACGTCATAACCCCGTGGGGCTACGCGGTTTGGGAAATAATGCAGCGCGAGTTCGATGCCATGATAAAGGAGAAGGGCGTGCAGAACGCTTATTTCCCGTTGTTCATCCCGGAAAGCCTCATCAAGAAAGAAGAAGAGCACTTCGCCGGCTTTAAAGCCGAAGCCGTCGTTGCGACGCGCGCCGGCGATGAAGAGTTCAGCGACCCGCTCGTCGTTCGCCCGACATCGGAAATGATAATGTATTACATGTACAAATTATGGATTCGCTCTTATCAGGATCTGCCCGTGAAGATAAACCAGTGGAACAACATCGTGCGCTGGGACACGAAAGTGACGAAGCCTTTCATCCGCAGCCGCGAGTTTCTGTGGCAGGAAGGGCACACAGCTCACGCAACGAAAGACGATGCAGAAAAATTTTTGAGCGGCATGATAGAATCATACTCGAAAATGTACGAGCTTTTCGCCACGGAGCCGCTGAAGCTTGTGCGCCCGAAGCACGACACGTTTCCCGGGGCGGGCTATACGGTTGTCTTTGACACGCTTATGCAGGACGGCAAAGTCGTGCAGGGCCCGGGTTCCCACTTCCTCGGCCAGAAATTCTCGAAAGCGATGGATATTTCATTCACGGACGAGCAGCAGAAAAAGCAGCACGTCTGGCAGACCTGCTGGGGAATGACCACAAGGCAGATAGGCATGTTGATAATGCACCATGGCGACGACCACGGAGCAGTTTTGCCGCCTGCCATTGCACCCGTGCAGGTCGTGATAATCCCGATACTGTTTAAAGGAAAAGAGGAGCCCGTGCTTGCGAGAGCCCGCGAAGCCGCGAAGAAAATAAAAGCGCGTTGCTTCGTGGATGAACGCAGCCACTCCGCCGGATACAAGTTCAGCGAATGGGAGCTGAAGGGCGTGCCCTTGCGTATAGAAATCGGCCCGAAGGACGTGGAAGCCGGGCACGTTGTCGCGGTTCGCCGCGACACGGGTGAAAAAATTATAGTGAAAGAGCTGTCAGAGATTCCGAAAATCCTTGACGCCGTTCAAAAATCCATGCTTGAAAAATCACGCGCTTTTCTTAAAGATAACGTGCGCGACGCTTCCACAAAGGAAGAAGCGAAGAAAGCGCTGCTGCGAGGCGGCTTCGTCCGCGTCCAGTGGTGCGGCTCGCAGGACTGCGACCGCGCATTCAAGAGCGAAACGGGCGGCGAAATACGCGGCACTGCGCTCCGCGAGGAAAAGCCGTCGGGCAAGTGCTTCTGCTGCTCTTCTGTTTCTAAGCACGTGGCTTATGTGGCGAAGGCTTACTAGTAGTGAAGACTCATTGATAGTCCCAATTAAGACATGTCGCAAGTTGCTTCATGTTTTCTCCTGCCGGCTTTGCACAAAAAGTCGTGGGCATCTGCTGACCGAAGCGCGAAGCGCTTCAAACAGTTTCATGCCCACCAACGCGTCAGGATATTGGCGCGATGCAGACAGACGCCGAAGGCGTCATTCACCGTGCCAATATCCTAACTTTTTGTGCAAAGCCTCTCCTGCTAAAAATCATTTTATTCCACGGAATCAATAATTAACGATGGAAGAAAGCGAAGTTCGCAGCCTGCGCAGCCTTTTCGGCGGCGAGCGGAAAAACAGCGTCACCGGGCTTTTGCGCGGCAAGTGCGAGCACCTGTCGGGCATCGAGTGCAACGTGGGCGGATTCGGCTCTCTGTCGTGCTTGGAAGAGAGCTACCATTGCGAATGCCCTTTCAAGGCGCGCCATACGTTGCATCAGCGCCTCAAGAATCTCGTCAACGTCGCAGACGCCCTCAATGTGTAAAGACTTAAAAATCCACTGCTTCTGAGCAGTGGATTTGCATATCGAATCTCTGGAATTCGATATTTAAATACTTAATCGCGGAATTAGTTGCATAACCATTCTTCTCTTACGGTGAAAAAAATGGAAAACCAACAAAAAACGGGCACGACAACTCTGGGCATGGTATGCAAGGACTGCGTCATCGTTGCAGCCGAGAGCAAGGTCACGATGGGTTATCTTATCACGTCAAAGGAATTCCCGAAAGTCTACCAGATAGACGACAGGATGGCAATGACGATTTCTGGCGGCGTGGGTGACGCGCAGAGCATAATCCGCGTCCTTAAGGCGGAGATAAACATATACAAGCTCACGCGCAACGCCGAGATGACGGTGCGCGGAGTCGCTACGCTTCTCGCCAATATCCAGCAGAACGCCCGGTATTATCCGTTCATGCTTTTCCCTATAATAGCAGGCGTTGACAAGGACGGCATGCACGTCACGAGCGTGGACGCGGCCGGCGGGATAGAAGACGACGCCTACACTTCCACAGGGTCGGGCTCGCCGTTTGCTTATGGCGTGCTGGAAGACAGCTATCGGAAAGATTTGGCAAGGGAAGAAGGCATTGCGCTGGCAATCAGGGCAATTAAGGCGGCCAAGGAGAGGGACGCGGCATCCGGCGGAAAGTATATAACGCTTGCCGTGATAGACAAAAACGGCATCGAAATGATTACAAAGGAATAAGCTTACCTGATTTTGGGAATTCATAATGGCAATTTTGGAAGACGTGAAGCAGGAGCTTCCGCCTGAAGCGGAAATAACGGACATGGCGTATGAAGGCAGCGAGTTGATATACTATACTAAAAACAAGGTATTTTTTGAAAGTTGTACGGCGGCGATAAAGAAACTCGTAAGCAAGTTCAAGAAGCGCATAGAGATACGCGCCGACCCGTCGCTGCTCGCCAGCGAAGAGCAGACAGTTGAGTTCATAAAGAGCCGCGTGCCCGCCGAAGCGGGGATAAAGGACATATACTTCGAGCCGGAATTCGCAAAGGTCGTGATTCACGCCGAGAAGCCCGGCGTCGTCATCGGCAAGAGCGGGGAGACGCTGCTCGAGATAAAGCAGAGCACTTGCTGGATGCCCGACATAAGGCGCGCTCCCGTGATAGACTCTGAAATAATCCGCAGCGTGCGAAGAATGCTTCATAATGAGGCGGGTTATCGCAAGAAGTTTCTCAATGAAACAGGGAAAAAAATCTACAGCCCCGGAAAAGACGTGGAATGGATAAGGGTAACGGCGCTCGGCGCGTTCCGCCAAGTGGGTAAGTCTGCCGTGCTTGTGCAGACACCCCAAAGTAAGGTTCTCCTTGATTGCGGCATAGATGTTTCGGCGTCAGGCACGCGTCCGTACCCCTACTTGGACGCGCCCGAGTTCCAGCTGCAAGCGTTAGATGCTGTGGTGATAAGCCACGCGCATCTCGACCACTGCCTTCCGCCCGACACTCCCGTTTTGCTTGCCAACAGGACGATGAAACCCATAAAGGACGTCAAAGAAGGCGACATGCTTCTTTCCATGGATCAGAAAACCGGAAAGCTCGTGCCTTCAGCGTGCACGGCGAGGAAGGATACGTTTTCTCACAAGCGCGTTTACAAGGTAAGGACGCCCTATTTCAACGTGGAGGCGTCCCCCAATCACAGGTTCTTTGTAGTCAAGAACATGGAACTCGTGCAGGTGAAGGCGGAGGAGCTCGCAGAAGGTATGATGCTACCGGCGACATTCACAGGCGTGGGTGAGAGCAGTCCGGTGCCGTTGGAAGGCGTGGATTACAGGGAAAGAATTTCAATGACAGAAGACATGAAAGATATACTGCGGAAAAGAAGAACGGAAATGGGAATCACGCAGGAAGAAGCCTCGCGGGCTCTTGGCATGGGAGTGAATTTCATCTCGGACGTGGAAACGAAATATTCGCACGTTTCTGCAGGCCTGCTTCACAACGTAATGAAATTCTACTCTCTGGAAGGGAATATTCAGGAAACCGCGATGCCGGAAACGCTCTTGCCAGAGCTGTCGCAGCTGGCCGGATACATGCTCGGCGATGGGGGCAAAAGCTCGGATTACAGCATAAGGATTACGGATTCAAGCATTCCATGCCTCGAATATTACGCAGAATTGACAAGAAAAATATTCGGGCACGCGCCGGTCGTACGGCATCATTCCGACAAGACAAAAAATGCGCACGTGCTGGAAATAAACAACGCGGGAATCGTGCGGTTCATGGAGAAAAATTTTTCGCCTTTCGGCAAGAGCAGAGAAAGAACGGTTCCGAAAAAAATATTTTACTCCTCGCAAAGAAGCATATGCGCATTTCTGCGCGGCATAGCAGATGCAGAAGGCTCGGTTTCGGAGAACTCAGTGTCAATATCGTCCTATAGTCACGCCTTGTTGGATGAAATACAGACGCTGCTGGCGTTCGCAGGCATACCCGCGTCCGTAAGTTACAGGGATAACCGCGTGAAGGTAGCGTCCTCTTACGGTGTCCTCGCGTTCAAGGAAAACGTCGGATTTTCCCATCCTGGAAAGACCGAGAAACTGGAAAAACTCGCCGCGTCAGCCGAAGGCACGAAAAGCAGGCATTCCAACGCGGTTCCGGTGTCGCCTGAAGACATAAGAAGAGTGCTTCAGGATGCGGGCATTCTCGGCAGAGTGCATAAGAGCCCGAAGATTAAGGAGTTGCCAGCCGGCTTGGTAAGCCTATTGCACGCAGGAAAGGGCTATGCCGAGCGGAAAACCGCAGAGACCCTGTATGACGTTCTCGCACGCCGGCTTTCCGAACTCACGGATGCGAAAGCAGAAAGTATATGGGCGAAAAGGCTGGCAATATCGGTAACAAGGGAAGAACTATTCAGGGCAACCGGAATCAGTAAAATGCAGATACAGTTGCGGGAAGAGAAAAGCGTGAGGGACGCTATAACCGCGCGGCTGGACTCGGAATTGAGCAGAATCATATGCGAAAAGATGTCCAAGACAGAAGAGAACCTGAGAAAAATAAGGTTCCTGCTGGGCGCAGCGGTAACGTGGCAAACGATAACAAGCATAGAAAAGCGTGAAAATCCGTATGAGTATCTCGTGGACATAGAAGTGAAGGAGACCGAAAATTTCATAGCAAACGGCATGATAGTTCACAATTGCGGCTTTGTCCCGTATCTTTACGAGTACGGGTATCGCGGGCCTTTATATTGCACGCGCCCGACGCGGGACACGATGGTGCTGCTCCAGTTGGATTACGTCCAGATATGCCAGAGGGAGAACAAGAAGCCGCCGTACACTTCCAAGGGTATAGAAGAGATGCTGAAGCACTGCATCCCGCTGGAGTACGGCGAGGTTTCGGATGTGACGCCCGATATACGGCTGACGCTCAACGCCGCCGGGCATATTCTTGGTTCGGCAACGTCGCACCTTAACATAGGCAACGGCCAGTACAACTTTCTCTACACCGGCGACATAAAATACGAGGACACAAAGATGTTTGACAAGGCGTTCACCGATTACGCGCGCGTCGAGTGCGTGCTCATCGAAGGGACATACGGCGCGAAAACCGACACTCTTCCGGCGGAAGATAAAGGCGAGGAATATCTTATAGCAAAGGTCCGCGAAGTGAAGGAGCGCGGCGGTAAAGTTATCATACCTTCATTTGCAGTGGGCCGTGCCCAGGAAGTCATAGCCATGCTTATGGACTCGGACATAGATATGCCCCTGTATCTTGACGGCATGCTCTGGGACGCGACCGCCATAAACACTGCTTATCCTGAATTCATGTCGGTTAGAATGCAGAAAAAAATACTGCACCTCGGCAAGAACCCTTTCCTTGATGCGCGCCTTAAGGGTATAGGCTCCCAGAAAGAGCGCCTTGCCGTTATAGAGTCGCAGGAACCGTGCGTGATACTTGCCACGTCCGGCATGCTTGTCGGCGGGCCTATAATGAACTATCTCGAGCATTTCGCCGGCGACGAGCGGAATGCACTACTCTTCGTCGGTTATCAAGCCGAAGGCACGATGGGACGGAGAATTCAAAAGGGCTGGAAACGCATCCAGCTGGACAACGGGCGTAGTATAGAGCTGAAGCTGGAAGTAGGCACTGTAAAAGGATTGTCCGGGCACAGCGACTTTAGCCAGCTCATGGCATTCATCGGCTCTTTCAGGGCAATGCCGAAGAAGATTCTCGTCAATCACTGCGAGAATACGAAGTGTGTTGAGCTTGCCAAGGAGGCGCACAAGTATTTCGGCGTCGAAACGATGGCGCCGAAACTTCTGGAAACTGTCAGGCTTAAATAAATGTCGGGTTATAGCTTTAAACGGCGATTCTTATGCCTATAAAATACGGGAAAAAAATAAGGGAGAAAGTAAGGGCGGCGCACCTGAAGTCCGTTGCCCGTTACAAGTGCCCGGAATGCTCGCGCCTTGCCATTAAACGCGCTTCGTCCGCGATATGGGCGTGCAAGAAATGCCGCGCCACGTTCGCTTCAGGCACGTACGAGTTCAGGTGATTTTCATGTACAGATGCATGCTATGTAAAAAAGATTTTGAAATGGATGACAATACCATACGCTGCCCCTATTGCGGCTACAGGATAATAAGCAAGACGCGGGCAGAGTTCAGAAAGCATGTGAAGGCGTAATTCTATGGGCGAATTGGAAGATGCGATGGGCCAGTTGCAGGCGCACAATCAGCAGCTTCAGGGCATCGCGGCACAGAAACAAGCCTATATTATACAGTTGAACGAGATAGAGAAGGCGCTTGAATATCTCAAGAACAGCAGCGGGAAAAAAATCTACCGCGCCGTCGGGTCAATAATAATCGAGTCTTCGCTGGAAGGCGTGAAGAAAGAACTGGAAGAGCAGAAGGAGGATGCGGAGTTGCGCGTAAAAACGCTGGAGAGCCACGAAGAGAAAGCCAAGAAAAAAATGAAAGAGTCGCACGACAGGTTTGAAAAGCTCGCAGAACAGCGGGGAAGCGCGGCGGAGTGATTTGTATGAATGGAGTGGTTTCTGTGAATATGTCTGTCGTTGGTACTATGCTCGAAGAAATCGCCCAGGACAGGACCGTGCCCAAAAACATACGCTCGGCCGTCGAGCAGGTGAAGGCAAGCCTGGGCAACGCCAAGCAGGAGCTCGCCGTGAGGATAAACAGCGCCGTTTCCATCCTCGACGAGATATCAGGCGACCCCAACATACCCGTTTACAGCAGGACGCAGATATGGAACATAGTTTCCATGCTCGAAGTCATGAACGAAATAAAATAGAATCTCTATTTAAGTTTACATGGGAAA
>JACQIE010000064.1 GCA_016198645.1 Candidatus Aenigmatarchaeota archaeon
GGATAGAGTAATATCCCGAGCCGAAGCCGAAATAAAATAAAGCACGGAAATTTCTGACAACGTATGCGGCTTTAAGAAGTCGTTGCCAAAACAAGTCTAAGTGAAACCAATATAGAAATATTGCCGAGACCATGCCAGTTGATACATGGGTGTAAATCTTGGTCGTCTTGACAGATGAATGGCCAAGAAGGCGCTGTATGATTCTGATGTCTGTTCCTGCCTTCAGCAGGTGCGTTGCATAGCTGTGGCGCAGGGTATGGACGTGGACATTCTTTGTTATGCCCGCTTCTTTGCAGCTTTCTCGACTATTTTCTGCATCGACATGGTTGTTAGGTGTCCGCCTCTGCTGGAATCAAAAACATACGGATTGGTGTCGTTTCTTGAAATAATGTAAGCTTCCAGTTGCTTTGACGCTGATGTGGGTAATTTATCACGCCAGCCAAATGCCGCGCCTTCGAAATCACTGCCCGTCCTTGTGGTATAAGTCCAGAAATACTATCTCGTCTTTCTCTGCGAAATGAATATACGACAGCCTGTAGGAGCCGATATAAACCTCCCTCGTGCCTTTTCTGGAATATCTCATCGGTTTTCCGACATCGGGATTTCTGATTATTTTCACAATAAGTTTCTTTAGTTGCAGTTTTTGCGACGAATCCTTCATCTTCTCGATTATTTTTTGGAGCGCAGGACTGTAAGAAACCGTCACCATTTCTTCAATTCCTTGGCGAATTCGCGCTTTCTTTTTTTCATGAACAGACCCTTCTCATATTTCTTCAGCGCGTCTTCTGTTCTTTCGGCGAAGATCAGGTCTTCTCTAAAGCTCTTTGTATCGCAGGCTTTTTTTAGTATCATCCTGTCGCCGTCTTTGATTATGAGCATTTTATCGCCTTCTTTCACGTCCTGCCGCATTTCGGCTGGTATCACTATCTGCCCTTTGGAGCTCATTCTGGTCACACCCACGTCCATTTCATCACAGTAAGATTAATCTTACCAACCATTTAAAGCTTTTTCAGTACGCGCATCCTTTTGCCGGTGCAAACGTCACCCGAATTTCTTCCCGCAAATCCCGCAGAGTTTTGAGCTTCTGGTATAGACAACGTAGCCGGTGAAGCCGGAGCCGCAGCGATGGGTGCCTAATTCCCTCATACCATTACCCCGCGAATTCGTGCCCGCACAGGCCGCAGAATTTTATCGTTCTTGCGTGAATTATGGCGCCGCTGAAACCGTTGCCGCAGTTATGCTTTTTCATGCTTCGTCACCATACCCCTCGCTCGAGCTGAATGACGCACGATGCTGTATGACGGCTTCGCCGTCCAACAGCTTTGCGTCCAACAGCTTCCAAGTGCGTATCCCAATACCCCGCATTTTCCTAAATGTGTCGTATCCCATATTATTTGTCTTTCTCATGCCTCGTCACCTGAAACCAATACGATTTTGCGATGCTCGCGTACGCTCGGCCTTGTTAGGAACCACAAATCGTCCTCATTCATCCTTGCCATGGAAACTTTCACAATGTCCATATCTTTCACCTCGTTGCATGATTTATTTTTCAGTTATATACCGTTTAGCCAAGGTCGGAGAAAGTGAAAAGTGCTGACGTTACTGGAAGGGGATTTCACTTTTTCATAATCACTTATGAAGAATCGAAAACGCTATTAAAGGCTATGCCGATAGTTATTATTCTGCTACAACCTGTTGTATCTAACGGCGTGAAAAACACAATATATTGGTGTTATATATGAAATGCCCTTTTTGTGGTCATGAGGAGACGAAAGTCACCGACAAACGGGACGCAGAGTCGCTAACGCGCCGCAGGAGAGAGTGCGAAAAATGCGAAAAGCGGTTTACAACCTACGAAAAGCCGGAAATCAGCATGACCGTGATAAAGAAGGACGGCTCACGGGAGCCCTATGACCGCGAAAAGCTGAGGACAGGGATGATGAAGTCGTGCGAGAAACGGGCGATATCGCCGGAATCGATAGAAGAGTCCGTTTCAGAGATAGAGTCGCGGTTGCTCAAAATGCCGGGGGAAATAGATAGTAGCGCTATAGGAGAACTCGTATTAAAGAAGCTTCTGAAGCTGGACAAGGTGGCTTACCTCCGCTTTGCATCCGTGCACAGGAGCTTTGAGGACGTGGAGCGGTTCGAGAAGGAGGTAAGGCTTATCAAATCAAGGTGATGGCTGTGGTGCATAAGATATTGAAGAGAGACGGGACGATAGCGAATTTCGAGAGAGACAAGATAAGCAGCGCGATATTCAAAGCCGCGCAGTCGGTCGGCGGCACGGACAGGGAGGAGGCGGAGAGCCTGTCGTCACAGGTCGTTGCCACGATAGAGGAGAGATTTATCGGGAAAATTCCGAGTGTGGAGGAGATACAGGACATAGTTGAAGAGGTGCTCATAAAGTCCGGCCACGACCAGACCGCCAAGGCTTACATACTTTACAGGGCGAAGCGCGCCGAATTGCGCGCCCATGTGAAAAAGGTGCCGGAGCGCGTTCGCCAACTAGTGGAAGAGTCGCGGAGATATTTCCGGAACCCGCTATCCGAGTTCGTTTATTTCCGGACGTATTCGCGCTGGATTGACGGCGAAGGCAGAAGAGAGACGTGGATAGAGACCGTGGACAGATATGTCGATTTTATGCGCGAAAATCTGGGCACGAAGCTTCGCGAAGAAGAGTATAGTGAAATAAAGGAAGGCATACTCAATCAGGACATAATGCCGTCCATGCGGTTGATGTGGGGTGCAGGCGATGCCGCACGGGCGAGCAACGTGTGCGGATATAACTGTTCGTATATAGCGCCGGCGAAGCTCGAGGATTTTTCGGAAATAATGTACCTTTCGATGTGCGGCGCGGGCGTCGGCTTCTCTGTTGAGAGCCAGACAGCGCAGCTATTGCCGATAATCGCGCGGCAAGCCGGGCAGCATCTGCCTGCGCACGCGATAGGCGACAGCAAGGAAGGCTGGTGCGACGCGCTCACGCTCGGTCTGAGGGCGTGGTATTCGGGGAAAGACATAATTTTTGACTATTCGCATATAAGACCGGCGGGCGCGAAGCTCAAGACAATGGGCGGCAGAAGCTCGGGGCCGGAGCCGCTACGAAGCCTTCTTGATTTTGCCCGGGCGAAGATAATGGCGTCGCAGGGCCGTCGTCTGAGTAACATAGACATACACGACATAATATGCAAGATAGGCGAGGTCGTAGTGATGGGCGGCGTGCGGAGAACTGCGCTTATCTCGCTTTCGGACCTGAACGACGGGCAGATGCGGAACGCGAAGCAGGGGTATTTCTACATGACCGAGCCGCAGAGGACGATGGCGAACAACTCTGCAGTTTACGTGGAAAAGCCCGCTTCAACGGTGTTCATGGAAGAGTGGCTTTCGCTGGCGAAAAGCGGCACGGGCGAGCGGGGGATATTCAACCGCGGCGGGCTGCGGAAGCAGATGCCGGAGAGAAGATGGAGATTGTTCAAAGAATGTTACGACTCATCAGGAACAAATCCATGTGGCGAAATAATATTGAGAAGCAAAGAATTCTGCAACCTCACGGAAGTGGTGTGCCGCGCGGAAGACAACGAAGACACGCTGATGAGGAAGATGCGGCTGGCGACGATACTCGGCACTTATCAATCTACGTTAACGAAGTTCCCGTATCTCTCGGACGAATGGAGAAAGAACTGCGAGGAGGAGAGGCTTCTGGGCGTTTCATTGACAGGGCAGTGGGACTGCAAAGCCGTGCGAAACAGCGAAACGCTGCGCAAGCTGAAAGAAATCGCCGTTGAAACAAACCGACTTTACGCGCGGCGCTTCGGAATAAACGAATCCGCTTCAATAACGTGCGTCAAGCCTTCCGGAACGGTGTCGCAACTCGTCGACTCGTCGTCCGGAATGCACCCACGCCATGCGAAGTATTACATAAGAAGAATACGCATAGCGGCGCACGACCCGCTGTTCAAGATGCTGCGCGACCAGAAGTTCCCGTACCATCCTGAAGTCGGGCAGACCATGGACTCGGCGACGACGTTCGTGTTTGAATTCCCCGTCAAAGCGCCTGAAGGCGCAGTCGTGAAAGACGACCTGACGGCGCTGGACCAACTTGAATACTGGAAGATGGTGAAGGAGAATTACACGGAGCACAACCCATCCGTTACTGTGTCCGTGGGCGAAGACGAATGGCTTTCCTCCGCCGACTGGCTTTATAACCACTGGGACATGATAGGCGGACTATCGTTCCTGCCGCGGGAGAGCCACGTTTACAAGCTTGCGCCTTACGAAGAGATAACGAAAGAGCAGTACGAGCAGCTATGCGTGGCAATGCCCGAGGCGGACTTTGCGAACATCGTGCTTTACGAGAGCGAGGACGCGACGCAGGGCGCGAAGGAAGCGGCGTGCGTCGGCGGCGTGTGCGAGTTCATGCCCGACGGCGCGACGCCTCTTGTTGTGGAGGCGGGAAAATGAAAGAATGGCGAAAGGCACGAGGCATTTAACGGATATATACAACAGATTCAACAGACAACAGCAATATCTTCGGGAACACGGGCCGCTACCGTTTTTCCTTCACAGCCCACCTTAGACTGTAAACAAGTAAAGCCGAAGGCGGAACCCGCCCCGTCGGAATCGTATGCTGAAAGTCCTTTCATATCTCTTTCATAACACCCGCCACTTTAATGGTGATTAGTTTACTTTTCCTTTTTGCATCGCACAGAGTGAGCCTGAAATTCGTCATAGGTTCTGATAAAATCTACTCCGAAATAAATTCTTCATCATAGATTCACTTCATAACCGGCGGGTTTTTGAGCAGGGCTTCCAGAAGTTTTATCAGGTTGCTTATGTCGTCCGTGTGGGCGATGCCGATGGCGCTGTGAATGTTACGCACGGTAACGCCCATCGCGGTTACGGGCACGCCGCTTCGCGATAACGAAATGTTAAGCGCGTCCGTCGTGCCAAAGTCGGTGACGTCAAACTGGAGCGGAATCTTATTGCCCTTCGCCACGGCGATGATATGCTTGTTGAGCGGCTTGCTGCTTATCATGCTTGCATCTTTCATCGTGAGTATGGGGCCGCGCCCGGGACCTATGGACGGCTCGCCGTTTCCGTCACTCGAAGGCATGACGTCTATCGCCATTGCCCAGTCAGGAGAAATCTCATACGCGGAAGTCTTTGCGCCGTAAAGACCTATCTCTTCCTGCACCGTGAAAACGAAATAAAGCTCGTTCTTGGTTTTCTTCAGCCTCTTCGCCAGCTCTATCAGCGTGTAGCAGCCTATCCTGTCATCTAATCCTTTTCCGCATATCATTTTGTCGCTGCCGAGAGTCTGCATGTCCTGCACGATGTTCAGATAATCACCTATCTCCACGCCTTTAGACACCAATTGCTTCCCGTTCAGGCCCGTATCTATGAACATGTCTTTCATGGATGGCACCTCGTTCACCGACTCGCCGTCGCTGATTTTTTTCATGGTAACAACGCCGTAGAGGTGCCCCTTTTCCGTATGTATCTTTACCATCTGCCCCAGCAGCGAAACCGGCTCTATCTGGCCGACGTTTGAGAAGGAGATGCGCCCGTGCTCATCTACGTTCTTGACCATGAGCCCTATCTCGTCCATGTGCGCGGCAAGCATGACCTTCGGCGACTTGCCCTTCCGGATGCAAATCAGGTTTCCCGACTTGTCAACATATGTCTTGTCCACGTAAGGCGATATCTCTTTCCTTATAATGTCGCGGACATGCTCCTCGTTGCCGGAAACGCCGTATGCTTCCATGAGCCGCGCGAGAAGTTCCATGCCGTTATTTGTGGCAGGCAGGATTTATAATTTCAGGTAAGATTTCAGCAAAGGCAAAATCTCCGGCATAACCGGATTTGTGCGGAGCGTCATTAATGACAGTATTCTTTATTAGTTATCACTTATATGTGGTGATGAAATGAAGGTTTAAATAGATGCACGATACGGTATTTGTATGGGTTGGTGCATATGCTATATGTTCAAGGGAAAACGGGAAATGGGGCAGTTGAAAAAAGACCTTGGCGATTCCCTGTCTCATTATCCGGTTTTCACGACCAATTATTACGAGAAGGCGACTATAAGGGAGTTTCCTAATGGTGCGGTTGTAGTTTCGCCCGCCAAAATTCACAGATCTTCACATTCATTTCTTACGCGTGAAGAAGACGGAATTGAAAAACGTTTCACATACGATCTTATGATACTAGTTTACGGGCCCGACGATAAGACGACGAGAGATGTGCGGGAATCGCTGAGAATGGGAGGCAGCCTATTGCCGCCATGGACGGAAGAAGAAAGGCGTTACGTTTCAGAACGGTATTATATTTTAGAACTGGGGCATGATGCATCGGGTGCTCCCTCCGGTCCATGGGTCAGTGCAAGCAGAATCAAGAAGTAAACGATTCACGGCGGCGCGCAAGCGTTATCAATCACGTCGGAAGGCTTTGTGTAGAAAGTCGTGGGCATGAACTTCATGCCCACAAACGGGTCAGGGTATTGGCGCAGGAGCGGCCAATACCCTTACTTTCTACACAAAGCCGCGTCAGCATGAAGACATTTATATGCCGCGGGCGCAAACAGTTTTATGGAAGCGTATCCATTGGCACTCGGGTCTGTGCTTTTCGCCGCTCACTATTTCAGCGGAAAGATAGGGGTGCGCCACAGGACGGCGCTGCTGTCGTTCTCGGTGGGCGTGTCGCTCGCTTACGTCTTTCTCTATCTCATACCGGAAAGCATCAGCCTTGCCGGGCTCCACGAGAAGCACGTGTTTCTCTTCATGCTCATCGGAATCGCGGCGGCGCGCCTCGTGGACGTGCACATCAAGCGCCATGCGCGGCCGTTGCTTAGGAAAGAGGTCAGGGAGCTGCACTCGGCGGGCTTCGCCACTTACGGGTTCTTCACAGGGGTGCTTATATCCGGACTCTACGCCATAAGCGCGACTGCCGCATTCCTGCTTTTTGCGGCGACGCTATTCCACTCGGTCGCCGGCAGCGCGTCCATAAATGAAATACACGCGTCCATGAGCAGGAATGCCGCGGCAAGGGCGGCGCTGTCGGCAGCGCCCCTCATTGGCGCTGCGGCAGGGCAGTTTTTCACGCTCTCCCCTGTCACGTTCAGCGCCGTGCTCGGGGCAATAGTCGGGATAATGCTTTACGTGGTCATACGCGACACGATGCCTGACGAGAAAAAGAGCATGCCCGGCTACTTCGCGGCAGGGATTCTAGCTTTCTACGTTGCGATGGAGTTGGCGGCCGCTTTTTCATAGTCATGCGGAAAGAAAGTGCCAGCGGAAAGTTTTTTCGCGCATGAGCAGCGTTTTGTCAGAACGTATTTAAGCTTCCATGATTATTATAAGTCAGGAATTCTTATGACTGAAGACGCAAAGAAAAGCGACGACTCGATAAAAATTTCGAAGAGCACGCTGAAGTGGCTTGGAATTGTCTGCGTTGCATTTATTGCAGGCATCACTCTCGGAACGATAACCGCGACATCGGGAATATCTGGCAATGCAGTTGCACAACCCCAACCGCAGCCGTCAGGCGACTGGTCATTCGTTGCGGCGGATCCGGCCATAGGACCAGTGGACGCAAAAGTTACAGTCGTGGAATTTGCAGACTTCCAGTGCCCGTACTGCGGCATAGCTTACGGCAAGGACATAGGCGGCGCGCAATACGACAAGATGCGCGGCACGGCGACAAAGATTACCGATGAATACGCGAAGCAGGGCAAGATACGTTTCGTTTACCATGTCATGGCGTTTCTCGGGCAGGAAAGCATAGACTCTGCCAATGCTGCGTTCTGCGCACGCGAGATAGGCGGGGACGAGGCGTTCTTTAAGATGCATGACAAGCTCTTTGACAAGCAGAGCGGCGAGAATGAAGGCGCATTTTCAAAGGACAATCTCAAGACGTATGCCGCCGAGGCCGGCTTCAACACGACGGCAATGATGGACTGCATAAGCTCCGGTAAGTACGACAGCGTTGTCCAGCAGAGCAATTCCCTGTCAAACGGCGTGGGCGTGCAGGGGACTCCAACGTATGCGCTCAATAATGCCGTAGTGCCCAACGGCGCGATTTATGCCACGCTCAAGAGCGCGGTGGACGCCGCGCTGGCGAAGTAAATAATCCCACCACTAATGACGCAACGAAAGGCGAAGCTGTCATACAGCATCGTGCGTCCTTGCAAAGCGGGCGTTTAGTAAGGACTCCTCGTCGGTGATTTTTGACAGCTTCGTCTTCGGATTTATTGCTATGAAAGATTTCTCTTTCCGTGGAAAGTCTTTGTTGTATTACGAGGAATTCAAAGATTCCTCGTATACCCAAGTAGTGAAAGTCTTTGTTGTAATTGTTTTGGCGTTTTCGCCAAAATCGGCTTTAACCGATTTGAAATTTACAGTTCAGTCACGAGCACACCAATCCGCCGCAATTGTATGAATGGAATATATAAGCGTTTCAATGCATAAAATTTTCATGCGAATAATAAACGTCCTTTCACGCGGAAGGTATGCATTTGCCGCGTTTGCGGTCTCTGCTGTCTTTTTCATTGCATACGCTTATATTCAATCCGTGGGAGTGGCAGGCGATTTCATTTTCTGGCTGGGAATGGTGCCGCCGCTCAACATGGCAACATTTCTGATTTTCTCGGCGATTCTTGGGGCCGTGTCTTCGTACCAGATATATCTTCTGCGGCAGAAGACGTGCAACGCACCTGGCGCCGCGGTCACGTCCTCCGTTGGAATAGGCGGGCTATTCATTTCCGCGTGCCCGGCATGCGCATCGCTGGGGTTGTTCATTCTGCCGGCGGGCGTGCTCACGTTCATATCGAATTACGGCATATACATGAACGCCGCCGGCATTGCACTGCTGCTTTTCGTGGTGCGGTATCTGGGCGGGTTCGAGAGATAAATAATCATGCGGCAACAAAATAGTATGGCTTCGCCTTTCCCTGCATACTGGGCAGCACATGGTTTTCGGCGGGCAGGCGCAACGCCTGTAATAGATTCTTCACTTCCGTATGCGGGCGCTTTCAAAGCAATGGGCGATGTTTATTGCCTGTCCCGTACAGTAGGAAACGACAGACGTGCACAAAATCTCTATATCGGCATGCTTCCGGAGAAAGACGGCACCCGCGTCGTTGTGTGCTACGACACGGAAGGGCACATAGGAATTGAGTCAGGGCTTTTTGACAGGGACGGCAAGCCCATGGACAGCAATGCAGAATTCATGAAGACTGCCATGAAGCTTGTTCCTTAATCAGGCAATATCTTGTTGAATTCTGTCATCTTCAGTCCTTCATTATAGCCGGTTGTCCGGTAAAATACCAGCGTCTTTTCGTTGAACGTGGGCGCATACAGGAGTATATACTTTATAGCGTTCTTCCTGCACAGTTTCTCAAACTCCGCAAGGAGCTTGGTGCCGATGCCTCTCGGGTTGGTAGTAAAGAACCATATCATGGCTACGTTGCCGCGCAATTCCTCGCCGGCGATATATCCGACGACTTCGTTGCCTTCCTCGGCTACGAGAAACAGCCCGTTCACGTAATTGCTAAGTATGTCGGACGACGGGTATTCGCCGTGCGCCATGCGAAATTCTTCTATCCGGCTCA
>JACQIE010000062.1 GCA_016198645.1 Candidatus Aenigmatarchaeota archaeon
AATCACCTAAGTATAATAAGTATAATCACGTATTTAAGGTTTTTCTATGACGCTTTGCTTCCGCATCAAAACCGGTACTCTTCCAATTTGTGCACTTCCGTCACTAAAACTTCTTTCCAGTCGCCTATCATGTCTGCAAACTTCTCCTTTAGTTCAATCTTCATTCTGTCCAGCTCACTCGTATTCTTCGCCAGCATCACTATATACATGTCGTAGTCTCCAAGCATGGACATCACGTCTATGACCCTCGGATTTTTCTTCATTTCGCTTATGAATTCGCCGTGGCGCTCTTTTGTCACGTTCCTTAGTTTTATGTAAACGTGCACCGCGAGCGGCAACCCTATCCGGCTGGGAACGGGCTGGATAGTGTATTTACCTATGACGCCGTCCAGTTGCAGCTTTTCCACCCTTTTCTTCGTGGAGTCTACGGAAAGCCGGACTTTTTTCGCTATAGCCGTTAGTTTTTCTCTCGCATTATCCGACAATATGTTCAGTATCCGCCTGTCTGTTTCATCAAGATGCCTTATTTCTTCGCGTTTTACCGTATTATTTTCCTTCATAACCTTAAATATTAAGATAAATATTTAAATTCATCTTATTTTTAAGGCAAATATGCGCAGAATGTTATATTCTATTTAGTATTACTATATAGTGATAAGTATGGTGGAAATCGTGCTGTGGAAGCCGCTGTATTACGTGAGCATAGCCATGTTCGCGCTGTCGCTGCTGGCTTATCCGTTCAGCCAGACGTTTTCCGTGGTTATGATACTCGTACTCGTTTCGGTCTGGAGCAAGATACCCGGTTACGTGCACTTCGTGTTCAATAAGCTTGCGATGAACGACCTGTTCACATTCATCGTCGGCGCATATCTTGGCGGTTTGGCCGGCGGCTTGTTCGGCGCTTTCGTCGTCCTGTTCGGCAGGATATTCGGCGTCAACGAATACGTTCCTTACACAATAAGATGCGCAATCGGGCTTTTCGTCGCCGGCATGCTTGCGCCTTTTGCCGTCTCCGTGGCCGGCGGAGTCAACATAAACGCGCTTTTCATATTTGAAGGAATCTTTTACGCATTGTATTATACGATGGTTTTCCTGTTCGCCAAAGACGAGATAAGCCTTGAAGCGGGGCTGCTACCCTTCGTTGTATTCTTTGACTTCGTGCTCAATGCGACGTGGCTCGGAAGCTTCGGCGGGGCGATTAACAACTTAATGTTAAACGGCATCTCCTCTGGCTGGACGTTCATCGTGTTCGCCGGCATTATTCTTGGTTTTATTGCTTTGGCAAGAAACGGCGGCAAGCTGGCAGGATATATAACGGCGAAAATGCACAAAGAAGAGAACGCGTCGGACGAGGAATCGCTGCTGAAAAGGCTGGAAAGCGCGAAAAAAGCGCGCGTGACCGTTTAAATACTCTTCGGAAAAGCGGTATCATGCAACATTACCTCGGAAAAGCAATGAATGCGATGGAACGCGCCGCTGCATTCCTAACGGTCGTGCCGTTCATTGCGCTGTCAGGTTACGATAACCCCGACGTGAAAAAGGCGCTTGACCTGCGCAATCCTGCCGACTACCTTCGTTGCACGGAAAGGCCGGACATGATGTTTGTCTTGCCCGGAGAAAAAGGCCTGCAGTTGTCTTTCATGGAATTCAGCTACGGGCCAGTGGACGTGAAAGGGACGTACCGGGTAGACGTAATGAAATGGAGCGGTGAAGTCCTGGCTAGCAGGAGAGAGGATGCCGGATGCAAAACGACAAGAAAGGGGCATAACCCAACCATATCGATAGATGTGCCAGCCGGCGAGAATTCATTCCTTTATTCTGCAAGCTTCACTTCGCCGAAAAAAGTCGTAGAGACTATTGGGTATTGCAATATGGATAAAGCCGGCGCACGTTGCACGAGCATGTCCTACCATGAAGCGGAGGCTCCGGAAATAGGATTATCCGGCTGACGCTACGAACCGCCGTACTTTTTATCCATATCTTCCATCTTTCTGTCTATACGCTTCTCCGCCTCGCTGCGCTCCATTGCGTAAGAGTTAAAGTCCACGAAACGCATATTTTTGAAAACCGCCGGATGCGCGCCCTGCGCGAGCCGCGCCATCTTTTGGCATATACGCCGATAGTCCGGATGCCCCTGCTGCACGGTGCGCAGTTCGGTTAAGTGGTAAAGCTCGCGCGCATTCAGCGTGAAGTACCAGCGTATGCGGAAGCCAAACGGCACGACGTATTGCGCCTCGTGCGGCATCTCTCTCACGATAGCCGACCACGCTTCCTTCGCTTTCTTCATGAGTTCGTGATATATCTGCTCCGCGCCTATCTCTTTTAGCTCTGCCGGCACGTCATAGCCATGCAGCGCCGTGAGAAGCTGGCGCTGCTGCGTGAGAACGCGGTGGCGGTGCAGGTCGCGGTATATGCCGAAGTTTCCAAGCATATCAAAAGTATAGTAAGAATTTTCAAACGCCCTGCCGGGCTTGTGGCGGCGGTTGCTTCGCCGCGCCGTGTATTCGTCCATGAGCTTCTCTTTTTCCGCTGCGCCCATTTTTTTCACGATGCCCGTGCACTGCTCCATCGGCATCTGCGAGTGGGAATACAATATTGCCGCAACGATTTTGTCCTCGCCGTCCTTGTCATGGTTCACAAGCGTGACTTCCTCATCGTCGTGCGCGTCTTTCGTCGCGCTTAGCACGGCTCTTTCCGTCCCGTCGTCCGTTTCCTTTAGGTAATTTATATATTCTATTCCGTGCTTCTCGTCGGGGCGCTTGACGAAAGACGGGATGACTTTTCTCAGTTCTTCGTGCATTCCGGCTGCTATTCCTTTTATCTCTCCCAGCCGCGAAGCGTAAAGCTTCGTCAGCAGGTACTCAAACGCCCGGCCGTTTCCGTATATTCCCATGTTGGTGAGCGTGGAAGCGGGAAGAAAAACGCGCAGTATGTCGCAGGCTTTCGCCCGCACCGTAAACGCATATGCCCGGTCGCTCATGTCCGGTGGTTTCGGAAATATTTTCGTTATGTGCTGCTTCATCGGCTCCAGTAGCTCGCTGTACGCTTCGAAGAGCGCGTCGCACGTCTCCTCGTAAAGCCGTGCAAAGCGCGACGCCATTATAGCCGGCTCGCGGCAATACTTATAGCGCCCGTTTTCTTTTTCATTGAAATAGACGTATCGCGTGCTTTTCTCAAGAGGCGACAGCCCGATGCGCGAATCTTCCACGAGCTTCGTTGCTATCATTGACACGTTTTCCAGCGCAATGTGCGCCCCGCCCAGCTCGGCTACCGAATCGTCCCCGTATTCCACGAGCACGCGGTCGTAGAACTCCTCCGCTTTTTTCGTCGCCGCGTCTTCATTTCCCTGCGTTTCCTCCACGGAAACGCCCTGATTCTGCAAAAACTCCGTGAGCAATATTTCCCGCAGGCCCTTGGAAGAGCGGCTGTAGCGCGAGAAAAGCGCGCCCTTCACTACTTCAGGCAGATTGCGCAGCGCAAATATGCCCTTGTCCGTGTTCGTGACGAATTTTGATACAGCGAGCTTTTCGTCTTCCGTTAGCATCCGAATAGATAGGATGCAAAACTTAAATCCGAAAGGGCTCCGTATCAAAGGAAAACATAATCTGTAAAACCATGCTTTAAACCTTTTCTGCCATACGTATAAAATGCCGTCTGCAGCGATGCCTTTCAAGCTATGGATACGGGACGTTTCTAAAGGACGGGGGTATTCTGACATTGTCGTGAATGCTATAACAATTTATGGAGAGTCTGTATTTTATACGAAAAACGGTACAGGCACTCCTACTTTTAACGATGGTTTGGCACTAAAGAAAATAACGCATTTGGCTATCACTCCGGAAGATGGAGAACGGGCGCGTAAAATAGCCGAGAAATTATATCGACAATATATTGCAAGAATGGAGAATCCGAACGAACCGGCAAGTTCTGCCTATGCCCCGCATAAGGCTCTCAGATATAAAAGAAGTTTTGCAGCACTAAAAAGAGATATCGATAAAGGAATTTCAAATACAAACGAAGAAGACCTTGCAGAAGACCCGGTCTATAGAAATTCCAATGACATGATAAGGGGACTGATGCGGAGAAGGCAATTGACGCTTGAAGAGTATCAGACCCGGTTGATAAAAATACTGGAATACCAGGACATTATATCGTTGCCTTATGATGCGAAAGAGGCGGAAGGGATTGTCAATTATGCGAACCGCGCTTTGTTTAACGACCCGAATGCCCATGGAAGTAATTGGGACCATTTTACTGGATATGTCATCCGTTTGTTGTCGGGAGATACGCTTTCACGGGTCGGTGTCATGAGAAACGGAATTGACCCTGAAACTGTCCTTAAAAAAGCTGAAATCCTGCGGAGAACGTACCATTTTAACATGAGTCAATTTCCACCGCCGATGACAGAAGCGGAAGCAGCCACGTACAAAATACGTGGTGGTCAAAATCCCATAGCCTTTGAAGAGGGATGGCAACCGAGGCGCAATTAAAGAGACGGAAAACGGATTCTCCAAAATCGGAAAGAGCATTTCTACAGAGCCGGGAAAAGATATAATTTTCGCAAATTTAACGTTTTAATCCCTATCATCGAATTATACCGCATGCTTGAGTCGTGGCTTGTCTTTGCCGTTTCAGTGGCGCTGAACTTTTTAGTCAGAGCCGTCACGCCTTATTTCGGCGCGTTCCGCCGCGGCTTTGACACGGTCGTCTTCTGCTCCGTCACGACGGGCTTCATCGGCGGCATAAAAGACGGGCTTTTGTTCGGGGTGCTTATCGCCGTCACTTATTATGCATGGCGCAGCAGCCAGTGGAGCCACGCGCTTTACGTGGTCCCGCTCGCTGCGCTGACCGGAGTATTCGCTGGCATGCTGCAAGCCCAGCCATATTTTCAAGTAGCTACAGCTCTTTTCGCGTTCTATCACGCGATTTCCGCTCTCGTCGTGACGACTGTATACAGAAGCATGAGCTTCCGTTATCTTGTTTTTATTGCCGCCAATTTCGCCACGACTTTCCTGCTTGCGAGCGCGGTTACGCCGCTGGTGTGAACTAAAAAGTTATCCGGAAAGATAGTAAAAAATAAAGACTATTGAGGGGCATAAGACACCAAACCGTGTATAAGCGATTTTTTACAATTTTAAAAACCTTCCTTGCGGCAGTTACGCATGAGCTTCACCATAGGCAGTTACGTCGAAATACTGGAAAAACCGGAAGGGTATTTTGATGTTACGATAGGCACGCTGGGAAAAGTGAAGAGCGACAAATGGCTCGCAAGCCAGGGCATCTACTGCGTTGACGTGTTTGACAGCGAAGAACGAGGTTGCTTAAACCTCAATTTTGAGCCTTATCAACTGCGGGCCGTAACGCCGGAAGAAATTTCAGCCTCGCCGGACTGGACGATACAAAGAGAAATGCTGGACGAATATGAAAAGCAAATGACGCTTCAAGGAATACGGTAAATCGCTTTAATAAGCATTATATAATTTACGGAGCAATAGAGTATATGACAGTACGCATAAGCATAAGCCGCCTTTTTGGACACCGGCCCGCGACGCCAGAACGTCCAAGCGACATTGCAACGCCCGAACCTGCCAATCCATTTCTCAGGATTGGAGTGGTGCCGGCGCCAGACTCGAGTTCGCTTGCATATATGAGAAACTTCAGTGGCGACATATACAGGGAGGCGGGTTTCCATAACGGCGATTACGGACTGCTGTCCACTGCGAACGGGGAACGCGGCATAGTGCCTGTCAGAATTCTGGAGAGCCCGTCCAAAACAACGGAAGTTTACCGTTCTTCTGACGGCACATACAGACGCGTGCACATCGTAGCCGTGGCAATGCCAGATTCAATTCCACCGCAGAATCCTCCTTGGTTTATAGCTAATTCGCGCATTGAAAACTTCCAACAGCTTGTTGAAATGGGCGCCGTGCGCCCCATTCTCCGGGCCTATCCCATCACGGACGATTTTCCCGGCGCGCTTCGCGCGGCAGGAGCCGTTGACCCTACCGAAGCAATTGTAAGCCTGCGTTATAGGCCCGGCACGAACGAAGATATGGCTGCCGCACTTCAAAAAGCCTCTGATAAATATCCTCCGGAAATGCGCAGGTTTCTGGATGGAATTCCGTTGCAGATGCCGTTGCAATGACACGAACTGCATTCCCGGAATCGAATCGTCTTTATAAACATTTTCTTCCCATATTAAATGAAGCCATTAACCCGGCTCTGACAACTGGGGGTGTGTTGAATGAAATTTGTTGTAAGTCACGGTGCAAAGTCCTGCCAGATAGAGAAGGACGTGCCTGTAACGGGAAAGAAAATCGGGGACGCGCTGGAAGGTTCGCTTCTCGGCATGGACGGCTACAAGCTTGTCATAACCGGCGGCTCCGACAAGGCGGGCTTCCCGATGAATAAAGACATGGAGAATCAGGGAAAGAAAAGAATGCTTGTGTATCCCGGCTTTGGCTTTGACGGTCTCAAGAAAATAAAGAAGCTCACGTTCCGCCACGAAGGAATGCAGCGCAGGAAAAGCATGCGCGGCAACGTCGTTTCCATGGAAACCGCCCAGATAAACTGCAAAGTCGTGGAAGCCGGCGCGAAGCCGTTTGATGAATACGTGCCCAAAGCGGCGAAGAAAGAGGAGAAAGGGTGACTTTTTTCCCGTGAAGCTTGCGCCGGAAGTTAACATAGGCACGCTTGGTCACGTTGACCATGGAAAGACGACCCTCGTTAACGCTCTTACAGGCTTGTGGACAGACCGCCACAGCGAGGAGCGGAAAAGAGGAATAACTATAAGGCTCGGATATGCCGACGCGACTTTTTATTATTGCGAGAAGGAAAAAAAGTATGCCAATAGCGCCAAATGCCCGTCATGCTTCGGCGAATGCGTGCCGAAGCGTGCCGTCTCTTTCGTTGATTCGCCCGGGCACGAAACGCTGATGGCTACCGTGCTATCGGGCACGGCACTGATGGACGGCGCGCTGTTGCTTATCGCCGCTAATGAAAAATGTCCGAAGCCCCAGACAGCTGAACACCTGAAAGCGCTGGACATATCCGGCATTAAGAATGTCGTAATCGTCCAGAACAAGGTCGACCTCGTCTCCGAGCAGCGGGCAAAGGAAAGTTACGAGGAAATAAAAAGGTTCGTGAAAGGAACCGTAGCCGAGAGCGCCCCGATAATCCCGATAAGCGCAGCTCACGGCATAAACATAGATATGCTCATGGAAGCGATAGAAACGCACATACCCACGCCCGAGCGCGATAAAGGCGAGCCGGTATTTTACGTGGCGCGCAGCTTCGACATCAACAAGCCGGGCGACGATTACCGCGAGCTTCGGGGCGCCGTGCTTGGAGGCTCCGTGGTTTCCGGCTCCTTCGCCGTAGGCGACGAAATAGAAATAACTCCCGGCGCGCCGCTTGCCGGCGCGTGGAAACCGTTGAAGACGAAAATAAAGGGCATCGTGAAATTTGGCGAGCGCGTCAATAAAGCCGAGCCCGGCGGGCTTGCGGCAATAGAAACGTCCCTCGATCCGGCTCTCGCCAAGAGCGACGGCCTGGCAGGCAATGTTATGTCTTTGCCCGGCAAATTCAGTGCGGTGAGCGAAATAAAATTAACTCCTCATCTGTTTGACCACGTTATAGGAATATCCGGGCAGGAAAAAGTCCCGCCCATGAGGACGGGCGACACGCTCATGATAACCTGCGCGATTTCCAAAACCGTGGGCGTAGTCGCTTCCGCAGGAAAAGAAGTCCTTGTAAAGGTCAAGATTCCGGTTGCCGCAAGAAAAGGCGACCGCCTCTCGCTTTCAAAGCACATCGGCGGCAGATGGCACTTGATTGGATACGGAATTGTGGCATGACGGATGTAAACTACCCGCCACTAAAGTGGCGGGGTTAGTAAAGAGAGGGAAAGGACTCACCGTGCACGGTTCAATTTTTGACGGGGCGGTTCATCTCAAGCTTTATTACGAGGAATCTTTGAATTCCTCGTATACCCAAAGACTTTCTACAAAAAGTCTTTGTTGTACTTGTTTACAGTTTAATCAGGGAATGGCACACTAACCCGCCTTTGTTTCATCCACCCGCTACGTGGTGTATGACGCACAGTTGTGCGTCCAATTGCTTCGGTGGTTTCCAATATGCGGGTTATAAAAGTCGTTGGGCCAATTTATTTTTATGATAATAAGGCGTGCAACGAAAGAAGACTTGCCGGCATGCGAAAATATGAGCCGGATAGAAGAATTTCGCATGGCGCACGGCGAATACCCGTCGTCCGACATACTTAGCAATTACGTGAACGGGCTGTTTCTCGT
>JACQIE010000063.1 GCA_016198645.1 Candidatus Aenigmatarchaeota archaeon
GGGCCTGTAGTCTAGCTTGGTAGGATCCGGCCTTGGGGTGGCCGAGACCTGAGTTCAAATCTCAGCGGGCCCATCCCAATCCTTTTCTTTTAGAAAAAGAAAAGTCTAGGGTTTATCCCAAAGAAAAATTATATCTGATTTTATTTTTCCGAACGAAACTGTCATGATATAAATTTTTCCGTTTTATTCTACTTCTGAATCGCCTCGTCAATCTGGTCCAGCGCGACGATTATCAGGAAAATCCACCAGACGAACGGAACGCCATAGGCGATGATGGTGCCGATGTAGACGAAAGTGCCCATGGGCAGGCTCAGGATTATCTTCTTTATGAGCTCGTTCATAAGGACTATTTTATCCGGAAAAAAGTATTTAAGCACGGGCTTCTGCACGCAGCGCGGTGCGCATCTCCCCGAAGTGCCGACCGTAGAAGTCCGCGAGTGCGCGGCCGGTTTCCGGCGCGTTCCTTTCCATGTACCCGGAGCTGATAAGGAACCACGGAACACTTAGCGTTTTTTCCTCCATGTATATTACCTTCCTGCGCATCGCCAGATGCCTTGAATATTCCACGGGCTCAAATAACCCATGTTTCGACGAACGCGCGATTTCCATTACGCCGAATGTCCTGAACCGTCTCTGCACATAAGCGTCCATATGCCTGTATCTGCTGGCTATTTTCACCTTCATGCTCTCTGTTATGTTTCCTGTGCCGTCATAATCCTCGATGTCCATGACGAGCACCGGATAACGTTTCACGGATGCATCCTCGAAAGTGAACGACTTGCCCATCGGATGCACGGAAACGCCCACTTCCTGCGTCTTCCCTCCATAAGGGACTTTCGCGCATAGCAGATAGTAATCGGTCTGCGATGATCCCGGAATCCCGTAAAGAATGCCCAGTGCTTCCGGCAACAACACGATAGGAGCGTGCGGACTGCCGTCTGCCGTCAATGAATGCACGGTCGCGTCTTTCAGAGTTATCGCAAATTCTCCCGGAACGTGGGAATTTGGAAACATTTCCTGCAGCGCCTTTGAGGGTCCTATTATGTCCTCATCGCCGGAAAGAATATAACATTCTTTTCCGTTTCTGGCCTCTTCTATTGCGTGCGCCACAACCGACTGGTCCGCATGAGACAGCCGGATTCCTCTATCCGCTTTCCTTGAGTTTTCCGTCCACAACACCCATGCGGCCATCATATCATGCGCAGGCTCCTTATTCGTGAGATGCGCCTGCATCACGCGAGCGTAATGACTGACAGTGAGCGGCGCTCCGTAGGAATCACATGCCGAACGTTCGTGCAACGTCCCGTATTCCTGGGATATGCGCCACGGGACCAGTAATTTCACGTCTTCGTCGTGGGAGTTTATTCTTGACCGGACTCTAGCTAACTTCGATATCGCTCCCAAGTCGTTTCTCCCATGATCCACGAACCATGACGTATCCCCTATAACAATGGGATGTACGTCTTCCTGCGCCATTTAACACATACAAACGCAAAGCATAAAAACCATGCCGATAAGCATCTATGATGACAATGTGCGAATCGTGCGGCGAAGAAACTGACGAACAGGAAATGAAGGAAGTCAAGTTCTACGGCTCGCGGTCGCTGCTTTGCAAGAAGTGCGCCGCATACATGGCAAAGGGTCAGGGGTAGATATGCGCCCGGCGGGATTTGAACCCACGTCGTGAGCTTTTTCCTGTGTATTGGGAAGCTCACATCCTTTAGCGAGCAAGCTTGCCGCTAGACTACGAGCGCGCGTTGAAACAGGCAGTATACGCAACAGGTCTTCTCTATGAGGAACATGCCCCGTTTCTTTAAATATAGCATACCGTGTAATGTTTTTCTGATTTGATGTCCCTATCACTCTGAAGTATTTGTTCACATCTTTTTGTTTTTGCACTCTAAAACATATAGTGCCTTTTTTGGG
The DNA here is from genome assembly GCA_016198645.1 of Candidatus Aenigmatarchaeota archaeon. Taxonomy (GTDB): domain Archaea; phylum Aenigmatarchaeota; class Aenigmatarchaeia; order GW2011-AR5; family GW2011-AR5; genus JACQID01. The sequence goes on from JACQIE010000063.1 coordinate 1,927, forward strand.
CATGTGGAATCCCAATCTTTCCAATCCTTCATAGGTGTCGGTAAGCAATGGGTACGAGAACGATTTGAATTCTATCAATGCCCGTGAGTAATTCTTCTGCTTGTCAAAAATTCCACCGTCGGTGTCTATCAGTCCTCTTAAACACCATCTCAGAAGTTGTTTATCTTTTCGCACGAATTCCGGGATTCTAACGCCGTTTTTTACTTTGTTGCCGACCGTCATACCTGCCCCCTCAAGGAAACTGACCAGTTTCCTTGAGTTCACGACCAGATATATACACTTTGGGTTGTTGGGTTTGATTCGCATCCTCGGCACAACATTGAACAATTCGTGTATCACGTCTGAAACGTAAATGGCGTAATCCAACTCCAGAGGACTTTCCAATGATATTTCTATTCCATTCTGTGACAAGTGCCCATCACCCAACATTATCCCTACGAATTCTGCCAGTCTTGGGCTTGACTTACGCGGGAACGATATGTTTACAACTCTGCAGAGCCTATTTTTCTCCAGAGATATGGCTCCGCCTATCTTCTGCCCCCAATTTGATTCTCTTGTCTCTAGTATGTAATTTTTTTCCACGTTATTCCAATCTAAGTCAGAGTATAGTTCAACCATCCGCCTTGTTATACCCATAGGCATTGTCCTCTTCTCAATCCCCCAATCATGCATCACAGTAAACTCGGAAACTCCTAACTTCTCCCCGAGCTTCTTCCAAGAGAACCCGCCGTGTTTTTTCACGCGAAGAAGCAACTTTCGTTGCATCCCTTTTCTGAATTTCAGCCTCATATCTATGATTCTTTCCGCCATTATACTAAATAGAGTAGACCAATTATTTATAGAATACACGCTCCGATTCCCGGATGGTGCATTGCTGTCCAGAATCATTCTCTTGTTTCCGGCCGGCTGCCGAATATATACGGAAATTCAATATCCGCCGCCACTACTGCTGCCGCCGGTTGCCGTTTGCTCAAAGGTTACGACTTGCGCAACAGGCGGTTTAAGCAGGCTGTGGTCATTGTTATGAAGCTCCACGCGTATCGTGTGCTCACCTTCCGGCACGCCCGTGAATAAGTGCGTTGTCTCCGGGCTGACCGCTTCCTTCTCATCAAGATAGTAATGCAAGTGGCCCTCGCCTTTCCGCGCGGCCCCGCCCGCGGGCAGCAAAATAAAGTTCTTCACGCCCACTTTAACTTCCGCGGACGTCCCGCGCACAATATGGCCGTCGCCGGGACTCGTGATTTCCAGCGCGGGCAACTTCGCTTTTATCGCCAGTTCGGCTTTTTTCTCCAGTCTCTCCTCGATTTTTCCATTTTTCTCGCAGATTTCACCCATATTGCGGACTATCCTTGCCGAAGCCGAAGCTTCGGACAGGAGCATGGCTCCTTTTGAATAGTCACCGGCAGCTATAGCGCTGTCTGCTTCTTCTTTGAGAGATTTCACCTTTGATAAAAACGGCTCCATGTCTATAGTGGCGCCGCATCTTTCGCCGAGCCTCGCGAGCCTGCTCTCCATACTGGAAATTTCCCGACTAATGCCCGCAGATTTATCCGCTAGCCCTTCTTCCTCGCCTTCTGCCGTGATTTTTATTTTCAACTTTTCCCGCAAAGCCCACCTTGCTTCTTCCACGGTGCTCAGCGCATTGAACAGTTCAATCTTCGCGCCCTCGACATCGGGGCTTGCAATTATTTTTGCCCTGATTGAAGGAAGCCTGTCAAGGGCTTCCCTAACTTTGCCGAGATGCGCCGCTGAATCGGCTGCGCCTTCGAGCTCCAGCTCTACAAGCCTGTTTTCCGTTTCATTGAAAACGCCGAGAAGACGCTTTCTGGCTGCGCCGGCGGCGCGGGTTTCCTTATTCCTAGTTTTTTCCCATTCGGAACGGAATTCGTCCAGCAGCTTCAGCGAAACTTCTTCGTGGCTGCCTGAAACCTGCTTCAAAGAGACTTGTGCGGCAAGGGCGGAAGCAATCTGCTGCGACAGAGCAGGCGCGCCGACTACGCGCACGTCCGTTATGTTGCTCTCCTTTATTTTTTCTATGATGCCGCCAATCTCCGCCATGCTTGAAACAAACCTTATTATGCTCCTGTTATTCGGATGCGCGCCGATGACGGCAGCATCGCGGAAAGACTGTGCCGCGACTATTATCATCCCCGGTTTCACGCCTTCGCTTCTTGCCCTGCTTTCAATCTCGTTCCCGACCTCATCCGCTGCGTTGCCCTGCACGATTTTCACGCTGAATTTCGCAAGCTGGCTCGTATCAGGTGTTTTTGAAACTATCCACGTCTCGTTCACGCCCAGTCCGCGCAGAGCGGCAAGGACGTCTGCGGGCATGGTACCGGCAGGTACGGGAATAAGCATGCACTTGAGCCCGCTTGCAAGGGAAGATGCATGGATGAGCAGCTCTGTGTCTGCGGCGGGGTTTTTCGTATCATCGGCGAGGACGGCGCATCCTGCGCCTTCCGGCCAGAAGAATTTTGCAACCTCCAGCGCGGTGCCTGTCCGCTCGACTCCCCACAGGCGGACAGTGGCCGCGAAAGACAGTTCCGCCATCGCCTCGGGCTTCACCACAGCAGGCCCGCCGACAACTATTATTTTTTTCACGCCAAGCGACGATATTTTTTCTTTCACATCGCCGGAGATGAAACCATCCTTGGCAATGAGAACCGGAATGCCTGCCTTGTCTGCTGCCGGCTTTGCAACCAGCATATCCACCGACGTTATGTCAGTTGCTATCATCACCGCATCAACCGCAAATGCGACGCCGGAGCTGATAAGCAAAGATAACGCAACAAAACCCAGAAATGCGGCTTTCGTATCATCTGGCTTTGCACAAAAAGTCGTGGGCATGACTATCATGCCCACTAACGCGTCAGGATATTGGCGCAGAAGCGGCCAATATCCTAACTTTTTGTGCAACGCCATATCAGCTCCCTTTTCGCGCTGTCATCACTCCACTACAATGGTTCCGAAAAACCCTGTATTCGTGCAGCAGTTCAGATGGTCATGATATCTCCACTCGCCTTTATGCGTGAACGTAAAATCGAAATGCTCGCCCTGTGCCAGAGGCCTGCACGCGTCGAACTTGCTGCCGATGCATCCCCCGCCCTCGGGATAAACCGTATGGGTCGGATGCATTGCCGATGCAGGCTGGTGAGCGGACGCATCCTTGTTTACAAAGGCAACCGTGTCGCCCTCTTTTATCGCCAGCATGGCCGGGCTGAAGCCCGACGGAGTAATGTCTACAATCTTCGCGCCTGCCGGTATCGGCGGCTGCACACAGCCGCTTGCCAGAAGCACGGCCACCATCAAAATCGGAACGTTTCTCATGCCAATCACCTCATTTCCTGCAACGCGCGTTTCAATATTTCTGAAGCGATGTATTCGCTTCTTTCCAAGAGTGCAAGGTTCCTGCATTCCTGCCCGGCAATCCCGGCATATTCTCTTGTGTATTCCTTTAAAGTTTGAACAGCCTGATAGCACGGGTGCGCCCTGTAAATTTCTTCTTCTCTCACCCATCCGCTGCTATCGGAAATAAGGGCAGATGAAGCAATAAGCAGCGGCAATACTGCTCTGTGTATTCTGCTGGATTTATAGACCGGAGCATTCATTATTGTTTCCCTCCACGCTGCGTGCGCTTCAGTCATCCGACTCGACTATCGCGCCGCTTATTTCTCCCATCAGATGCTGATTTTCCGGTAGTTCGAACGAGAACATTCCCGCTCCGCCCACGCCTGTCAGCTTTATTTTTATCGGTGCAGTGCCTACAGGCCCGGAGCCAGTTATCATGCCGTTAATCATGAGGTTGTCACCTTCAGTTGCCACGGCAGTCGCTGCAAAATCCTTGTACGAATGCGCGTGCGATGCATTTCCTCCTTCCATTACCATCGTGTGCGCCATGTCGAATTTTATGCTGCCCGGCTCTGCGCTTGCGCACGGTCCGCCGCATTTCAGCGTCCACGTTCCCGATACTATCCAGTCTGCTGGTGTTGCCCAGTCGAACACGGTTCCGGACGCTTCACGCATGGACGCAGCCGTTGCCTGCCCGAACTCTTCACTAACCGAAACGCCGCCTGAAGACGTAACTATCATGCCAGCGACTATTGCCGCGACTGCAATTATCCATACTGCATTTGCCTTCATAATACCCCTCGCTCATTCCAATCGCAAATCGTATCCCATATTATTTTTACTACCCCTCGCTCACTTAAGCTGAATGACGCACTTTGTGCGTCTAACAGCATCCAAGTGCGTATCCCATATTATTTATATGCTTTCTACACCTCGCATCTAACGCCTCTAATTTATTATGGCATGCGCGGAACGTATCGATTATATCCGGAATTTCGGGCGAATACCGAAAAGCGGGCAGATTTTTATCTATAGTCGCAAAGAGCGGCGAAATGATTATTACATTGCGAAGATTTTCATCTTTTCACGATTCTGGCTATCCCCTTTCTGTTCGTGGCAGCCAGACCCGCTACTATCAACACTGCCGCTATTCCCGCCCATGCAGGGCTTGTGA
>JACQIE010000060.1 GCA_016198645.1 Candidatus Aenigmatarchaeota archaeon
ATGCAAAATGTTTCTGTTGATGTCGGTATTTTAGGTGTGATTTTCAAAGTTGGTAGTGTGAAAATATTTACTGGAGAAATGGAAACTGTAGGCGGAAAGCACCCAATAATCCGAGCAAAATATGATAGATTCGATTATGTTACTGCTCCTTATGAAGTCCTAAAAAAATTACAAACACATCTCTCTGCAAGAAAAGAAGAATTGGCATAAAAGCTTTTTTGCCCCTAAACTAAATCCAATTCAAAAACCCGCCCAAAAATTTACTCTCCTCACTTCGTTCGTCGGGACGTTACACTTTTTTCTTCGGAAAAGCCTGTCTCCGGAAAAGAAAAAACAAACGTCGTAAAATCCGGGACGTTAAGTCCGGATTCCTGTGCATTCGAATTTTCAGCGGTGCGGGCTGCAGATATTATTCGTTTTCACGAAAAGGTGCCATTGCCGTATTAAGCGCGTCCAGTTCCATCTGCTCCACCGCTCTCATGTAGCCTTCAAGCCCGTTATCCCGTAAGGTGTCAGACAGGCGTTGATACGTTTCCCGCACAGTGTTAAGCGCGGCAATCCTTCCTGTTGACTCAAGATGCGCAACTCTGCGCGGGTCCATGGTTTTTATGCTCCCTAAATACCCTTGCGCTCGCCCCAGTTGGTAACCTACATAGCCATTCACTGCCAGTTCTACTTCGAAAGGAGGATACCTATCCAATGCCTCCAGAATATTGCCCAAATCCGCCCTGTTGCGGACGCCCTCCAATGTGATGTCTTTCTTTTCCATATACCCATATTGCCATTGCCGGTATTTAAAGTTTACTATATTTTACTACTTATAAATACTAATAATTTATCATTGCTCCCGTATCTTTTTCATAAGCTCAAGAAGCCCGCGAAGAATTTCCGCCGGCGACGGCGGGTTTCCCGGTATTTTCACGTCCACCGCGAATATCTTATCCGCGCCGCCCAAGACGGCATAGCTGCCTTTGAATATCCCGCCATCGCAGGCGTCGTCTCCGACGGCTATCACGAACTTCGGGCTTGGCATGGCGTCGTACGTTTTTTTCGCAGCTATCTCCATATTACGCGTCACCGCACCCGTGACGAGCAGCACGTCCGCGTGTCGCGGCGAAGCCGCGAAAGAAATGCCGAACCGCTCCACGTCGTAGTGGGGCGCCGTGAGGTTTACCAGCTCTATTTCCGCTGCGTTGTCGCTGCCGGAATCCAGCTCGCGGATTGCGAGGCTCCGCCCGAAAATCCTGTCTATATATTTTTTCAGCTTCATACCTGTTTCCTCGAACTCAAAATTTTCCGTTATTTTGGGCTTTGCCATGTTTGAAATGACGTTCATATCTTCACCTTCACAAATCCGTACCTGCATACGACAGGTTCATGCTCTTGTTGATTAGCGGGAAATCCGGAACTATATTTCCATGAATCGCATGCTCCATCGCCTGCCAGTTGCAGAACGAAGCCGTCCTTATTTTATACCGGTCTATGCGCCCTCTCTTTATGTTCACCCAGTGGACGCTCTGGCCGCGCGGCGCCTCCACCATTGACAGCGCCCAGCCGTCCTTTATATTGCAGCGGGCTGTTACTTTCCCTTCTGGCACGTTGCGTATGATATTCTGAATCATGTCTATTGAATCCTGTATCTCGGCAGCCTTTACTTTAAACCGCGAGTGAACGTCGCCATTCTCATATATTTTCAGGCTGGGTACAAACTTGTCATAGATGCCGTAAGGATGGTCGCGGCGCGTATCAATCGGCGCGCCCGATGCGCGGGCTATGGGGCCGGTTAGGTTGAGCGCATTTATGAGTTCCCGTTTGACGATGCCCGTGGTTATCAGCCTGTCCGAGACGGTTGAAGACCATAGCACGTCTTTGGTCATTTGGCGGACCCTGTCTTTGGCTGCCGCCAAAAACGTGGAAAGCTCCGCCAGCGCTTCGCTGCTTACGTCCCTGCTTAACCCGCCTATTGCCACGGCGCCTTTCATGAATCTTGAGCCTGTAAGCGCGTGGTTATGCCGCAGAATCTCCTCACGCAGAACGAAGAACGGGCTCGCTCCCGCCGGATAAGCTACGTCTATGACCATTCCTGCCATGTCTCCAAGATGCGAGTATATGCGCTCCATTTCCATAAGTATCGTTCTGATATGCCATGCTCTTTTTGGAACGTTGATGCACGATATCTTTTCCACGGCGTTGGAGAATGCAACGGCATTCGCAACCGTCTCGTCCCCGCTTATAGACTCTGCTATCCTAACGCATTCTTCCGGCGGCTTTCCTTCCGCCAGCTTTTCTATGCCGCGATGCTTGTAGAACATCCTTAATTCGAGGTTAAAAACCGTTTCCCCGATTACGCTGAACCTGAAGTGTCCGGGCTCTATTATGCCCGCGTGCACAGGGCCGACGGGTATCTGATACACTCCTTTGCCTTTCACCTTCCTAAACTCGTATTCTGCCGTAGGTTTCATAGCGTGCATCTGCCTGTTTCTGAAAGATTTCAGAAGCGGGTGAAAATTAGCCGGATAAGTCTCGTGCAAAAATAGCCGCCTCTCGTCGAAGGCGCCTTCAAATTCCAGCCCGAAGCCGTCGCGAATTTCACGCTCGTACCAGGACGCGGCCGGGAACAGCTCCGCGATTGAATGGGCTTTGCCGTCAACGTGCTGGATGAAAACAGTGACCTGCGGCGACCCCCTCTTTTCAAAAACGTAGAAAATCGTAAATCTTTCTCCGCCAAAATTCTGGGCGCAAAACATGTCTATCAGCACGAATTCATCCGGCGGCATCCCGCGCACGGCGCTCGTGGCGTCGCCGGAAAGGGAAACGTATATCTCGTCGCCGCGCCCTTTCATGACGGCGTATTTCTTTCCTTTCAGCATTGCAATCTCTTTTTCAACGTTCATAACGTAATCACAATCCAAGTTCTACGACTATGCTCGTTAGCATGGCATGAAGCTCTGCCGGGAAGAAAATACCCCCGATAATAATAAGCGCAATCAGCATTATTATAGGTATTTTCATCCCCACCGGAATTTGAACCGCGCGTATTTTTTCGGCGTCGGACTGCGAAACCATGCATGTCAGGAATACCGTGAACGCCGCCACTGCGACCAAAAGAAATGCCAGTACGGCGAAGAGTAAGAGCGTCGAGAACGAGCCGATAGCAGCGAGAACAAAAAGTTTTGGAACAAAAAGCGCGAATGGCGGCGCGCCTATGATGCCGGCAATTCCGAGAATCATGCCTGTCGCCGCCAGCGGCTGCAGCCGGAACACATCCCATATATCATCAATGCGGTTGCTGCCGTACTGACGATGCAGCGCGCCTGCGGAGAAGAACAGCAGCGACTTCGTGAGCGCATGTGCAAAAATCAGCGCGAGCGCCCAGAATACTGAGGCTGCCGTGCCTATGCCGATGGCTATGAGTATCATGCCCATCTGCTCTATGCTTGAGAACGCGATAAGCTTTTTGGTGTTCTTTTGCTGCAGCATGCTCAGCGCGGCTATGGCTACGCTAAGCAGTCCGAAAAATATCAGGACGTAAGACGCGCTTGCCGCGCGGGTTATGGCGAACATCCGTATGATGCCGTATATGCCGACGTTAAGCAAAGCGGCGGACAGGATTGCGCTGATTACGGACGGTGCCTTCGCATGGGCATGCGGAAGCCATGTGTGGAACGGCACGATGCCGGATTTTGCGCCAAATCCTATGAACGTGAAGACGAACGCCGCTGCGAGTATGCCCGGGGAGAGCGCGTTCGCCATCGCCATAAGCGCGTCCCAGTTGAGGGTGCCGGTGCCTGCAACGCCCTGTGTTAATGCAAACAGCAGGATAAGGCCTATGAACGAAAACAACATGGACGTTGAGGTCGTGAAAATGTATTTCAGGGCTGCGTCAATGTTGTCTTTGGCATTCAATATCGCCACCAGAATAGCGGAGAATATGGTCGTGAGCTCTGCCAGTATCCAGAAGAGCCCCAGATTATTGGAGAAGAACGCCATGGATGTAAGTGCGAGAAGCGCGTTGAACGATAAATAGAATAATTTCAGGTTTTTCCTGTCAAGCTCTTTCGCCGAAATGAGGCAGTCCGCGTATCCGCCTGCATAGATTGCGGCGAGCAGGAACACGACTGATGCGATGAGAACTTCATATATGCCCAGATGGTCTATGAACAGGTATCTGTTATCCATGTAGAACGTCGGAATAACGGCATATATTATTGTATAAACGCTAATCAAAAGATACGCCATGGCGTGGGCTATAGACGTCCAGTGCATGAGCTTCTGCGATTTTGAAAGCGCCGCAACGGCCAACGCGAGTGCTGTCGTTACAGCATAGAGCAGAATGGTCATTTCACACCACCAAACAATTTTTCAAACGGACTGACTTCCTCACCGTCTGCAGAGTCTATGCCGAAAGCGAGAAGCGTTGCCAAAAGCACGAGCATGAACAAATCAAGCACGATGAGCGCCTCTATTATCAACGGAAGCTCCGTCAGGAAGAGGCTTATCAAAAGAACGCCGTTTTCCATCGTGAGATAGCCAATGACGTTCGTTATAGCCTGTCTGCGGCTGAATATGAAAAGCATTCCCATCAACGTCAGTGAGACGCCTGCAACCGTCGCCAGAAAGAACGTGTTGCTGAGCGCCAGCTCACGAAGAACGCCGGAAAGCGAGATGTATGATATCATTATCATCACCATGCTGACGAAAATCGCGCTAGTGGGTGAGAGATAGTGGAATTCCGAATCGCGTTTGATTTTCATTTTCCGCTGCATCATCTCCAGGAACATGGGTATCACAAGCACCTTGCTCACCAGCGTTATAGCCGCGAGAGAAAGCGTTGTATAGCTGCCCGTCCGGGTGAAGAGCACCATTGCCATTACAAAAATAAAGAAGGATTGTAACCTATATAGTGAGAAGAGCGCAAACAAGTCCCGACCGTTTATAATGAAAGCCGCCGAGATGAGCACGAATACCGACAGAATTTCCACCGAGCCTTGAGCAGCATCTATCATATTAACACCGTCATTTGAACACCGTCAAAAGCATAGTCAGCAGCGAAAGGAAAAACGCCAGCGCGAAAACGGCGGGAAGGCGGAACAGCCGCGATTTTGCCATTGACGACTCGAATATGCCTATAACGGCTGCCAGAAGCGCGCCTTTCAGCGCAAAGCTCGCTATGGAAATTGCCACGCCCGCTGCGTCCAAAGCGGTGGCAATGCCCCACGGCATGAATATGTTGATGAGGAATGCCATCAAAAGCGTCTGCTTTACCGCATGCGAAAGCTCCATAAGCGCCAGATTCCTGCCGGATTGCTCAAGTATCATGGCTTCGTGAACCATCGTGAGCTCAAGATGCGTCTCCGGATTATCAACAGGTATGCGTGCCGTTTCTGTGATAAGCATTATGAACATCGCTATGGACAACGGCAGCAGTGCCGTATTTATCTCAAGTATGCCGGAGCCCGCGGCTACGCTGAACATTTCCGTTATATCCAGTGTCTTCAGTGAAAAGACAAGGGCGGCGAATACGAGCACCATTATAGGCTCTATCACGGATGATATGGTCATTTCCCTCGAACTGCCCATGCCGCCAAACGTACTGCCCGCGTCCAAGCCGGAAAGCGCCATGAAGAATTTCGGAAGGGCGAGCATATACAGGAACAGTATGATATTTCCGTAGCCCGTAGGCTCGGGTATGAACGCTATCGGAACGAAGAGCGTCGCCACGAGCATGGCAGCCATGTTTATGTAAGGAGTCACTCTCATTATCCACGAGGAATTCCTGGAATAAACAACTTCCTTCCTCAGAAGCTTTAGAAACGTGTAATAGCCCTGAAGCAATGGCGGCCCCTTCCTTCTCTGGGCGTATGCTTTGGCTTTTTTTATGATTGTCATGAAAAGCGGCGACAATAAAAGGACGGCGATAATATTCAGTGCGCCAAAAATTACGAGTGTCATCACAGCCACCTCAAGACAACAAATAGTGCGACCACTGTTATAAAGATGTACATCACATAAGTATCAAGGTCTCCGTTCTGCATTTTTGATACAATCTGCGATACGCGGCTGACGAAACGTGCAACGGGCATATACATGTATCCTTCAAAGAATTTCAGCAGATGTATTTCTGCCGTGCCTTCCTTGAAGAGCACGTTCTGCTTGTCGAAATAAGCTCTTTCCGCGATTTTTTGCGTCCTGTATATGGGCTTGAATATGGTAACTATGGGCTCCGCGAATCCGGACGCCGTATATTCCATGCCGCCGTTCTGCGACAATATTCCACAGCCCCACGTCTCGCCCGTGCGCGTCTTGCGCGACGCAAAGAAGAACACAAAAGCCGCAGTCAGCCCGCAGGATAACAGGAGAAGAGTTCCCGTGAGCAGCATATCCGGAATAGGCAGTGCAACGCCCGCAAAAGAGAATATCTGGTAAGACAATACGCCGAATGCTATGCAGAGAACTGCCATGATAGCCGGGCCTGCCAGCATCGGGAGCTCTGCTTCTTTTGCTTTCTCTGTTTTTTCCGTGCGCGGCACTGCCAGAAAAATAGTCCCGAACGCTTTTACGAAGCACGCCGCCGCCAGAGCGCTCGTGAGGGCAAGAACGGAGAGCGATGCCACGAGTATGACGCTCACAAAATTGCTGCCCAGCGTCCATGACTGAAAGAAGGACTGGAATATCATGAGTTCGCTGACGAAGCCGTTGAATGGCGGCATCGCGGAAATAGAAACGGAACCTATCAAAAAGAGCGCTGCAGTTAGTGGCATGCGCTTTATGAGGCCGCCCATGCTCTCGATGTCACGCGTTCCCGTGGCATTGACTACCGAGCCTGCCGTCATGAACAGCAGGCTCTTGAAAATAGCGTGGTTCAGCGTGTGAAAGAGCGCGCCCAGAAGGCTTATGTCTGCCAGCACGCCGAGGCCAAAATCCGTGAATATTACCGACAGCCCGAACCCGATGAGTATGATGCCTATATTCTCTATGCTATGATATGCCAGAAGCCTCTTGATGTCGTGCTCCTTGAGCGCATAGATTACTCCCAGTATCGCGGATATTGTTCCGGCGACGAGTATGAACACGCCCCACCATAATTCCGGGGAGAGCACGTACAATACGAAGCGCATGAGCCCGTATATCGCGACTTTCAGCATCACACCGGACATTAGTGCGGAGATGTTGGACGGGCTTGCCGGGTGCGCGTAAGGCAGCCATTTATGGAAGGGTATGGCTCCCGCCTTTATTCCGAAACCTGCAAAAAGCGAAAGAAATACCGCCGCTGCAACCTGCTGCGTAAGCGGCACGCGCTGTATATCAAACGTCCCGGAAATGCCGAAGAGCGCGAGGAACGCAATCAAAAGGAACATCGTGCTTAGCTGCGTCATGATGAAATAAAAAATTCCCGCTTTCACCGTTTCTCCTCTTTCGTACTCCGTCATGACCAGAACGAAGGACGACAATGACATGATTTCCCAAAAGAACAGGAAGGAGAAACTGTTTGCCGATGCAATAACGAGTAGCATGGATAGAATAAAAACTCCCATCGCCGACACAAGAATATTTTTTCTTGCGCCCGGACGCATATGCTCCACGTACGACATGGAATATACGGAAACGGCAAGCGAAACAAGCGCCACGGTGAACATAAAGAACGCCGCCAGTCTGTCTACGTATAGAGTTATCGTAAGAGCAGGAAGGATTTTGTAGAGCGCTAGTGAGACCGTCCCGTTAAAGTGTATGACGGCGAGCGAAAAAGCCGCCAGCGCCGCCGAAGCGGCAAAAACGAGCGCAAGAGATATTCTTCTGGCTATCGCCCTCTGGAAAAGAAGGGGCACAGCGACGCTGCCCAGAAGCATCATCAAAGACAGAGGTAGCAAATAATCCAGTTCCATGCCCAATCATCAGTACTTATTCTGCCCGTTGGATCCCGTAATACGACAGTCGTTCATCTGTATGTGGGTATCAATCATGCCGCAGGGTTTCCTAAATACAACAATTGAAAGAACAAGTATTTTAAGCTGCATTTCAATTGGATTATTTGCAGCTAGTGTCCGTGGTTGTATTCTCCTGACAGAATAAACTCTCTGGCTTCTTTGGCGTTGCGGGGCTGTGAATGCCCACCGGTATAAACTGCGTTGCCGGTTACGCTCAGGGAAATATAGCCGTTTTCATTCATCACACCCCGGAACAAACCACGACCACACGTGCAGGCATAAATTTTTTTGAAATCCGGCGATGCGCCCATGCAATATGCATAGTTGTGTATTCCGTCAGGCACCATTTCGCCTGCTCCTGCTTTTTTCCACGTCATGCCGCCGTCATTTGTTTCTACCACGTTTTCTCCGTGGTGACCAACCACCAGATGGTCGGGATTCTTCGGGTCAATGAGAATATTTTCATAATTGGGCAGATGGCCGAAATTATAGAGCCATGCCAGAAAGTCTTCTTCCCTCTCCCCGCCTTCATAGTTTCTAATCCCTGCTGTAAGCTCTTCCCATGTATCTCCGCCGTCTTTGCTTCGGAAAATCCCCCCGTATTTTCCCGATAGCTGTTCTTCTGAAGAAAGTTGCCCGAAAAATACGTTGGAAGACGCAATTATTATAGCCGAGTCTGCCGGGGACATAGCCAGTCGATATGTATACTTGAGGCTGTCCGTTCCCAGCGCTATGAAGTGGCTTCCCCCGTCGGTGCTCTTGAATACTCCTTCTCCCAATGCCGAGGCATAGACCGTGTTCCGGTCATCGGGGCTGAAGATGATGGAATACACGGCAAAATCACCGATGCCTTTCGCCCTGCTCCAGCTTTCTCCCCCGTCGTGCGATTCCCACAGGCCTTCGCCGGGAGGTGTTTCGGCAACCTCTGCTGCCATGCCCGCAAGAATATGATTGCTATCGCCGGGATCAATCGCCAGTGATTTGATAAAACCCTCCTTATTTTTTCCCGGCCTGCTTTTTTCCGTGAATTGGCTCTCATCTTTCGAAACATGTCCCGCCGCAAACTTGTCGCCGCCAATATATACGCGGCTGAAATTGCGGGGATCTGGTTGAAGTGTAAGGACAAAATAATCGGCTGCTATGCGGCGGTATGCCCGGCCGCCGTTTTTTGACCAATAAAAACCGAGCCTGTCCCAGGTTCCTGCATAAATCTCATTTTCATCGGCGGCGTTAACGTGCACTTCCCGGGTAGCTACGGAAATCATGCCTTCATTGTATTCCTCAAAGGTGTTGCCGTTGTCTGAAGATACGTAGATGCCATTGCCTCCCGAACCGGCATATATTTTTGAATTCAGGCTTGCTATCTCCCCGACCCAGTCTGAAGGCAGACCCTGCGACGCCATCTCCTGGAAAGAATTCCCGTCAGTCGAAACCCAGATTTTAGCATCAGGATTCCATGTTGCAACGAAAAGTCTCGTGTCATCTGCGGCAAGACCTGTAACCTGTTCCATTCCGGGCACTTTTTCCCAGGATAAGCCGTCCGTAGCCAGCCGGTATAGCCCGCCGCCCATGCGTGTATTAAATTGAATTTGTGCGCCCAGAAGATACAAAGTATTTTTGAAGTTCACAAAACGGGCGGTTTTCAGGTCACTAAGGCCGCGATTGAATGGCGTCCAGCTTTTACCGGCGTCGGAAGAGACGAAAACGCCGTCGTTGTCCGTGGCGAGATACATTTTTGAGTTAAAGAAGAATATGTGATTGAAATCGTA
>JACQIE010000061.1 GCA_016198645.1 Candidatus Aenigmatarchaeota archaeon
ACATTATTATGTGGCAGCCGAACTGGCGGGCAAATAGTCTCCGGATGAGTTTGAGAGCTGGACGAAGTATTTTAATATACTCTCGTCAGTCGTCCGGGAATAAAAATTGCAACAGATGCGCACATGCACACGGCACTTCTTCGCAAGTTTGTGGGAAACGAAACGTATATAAACTCAAGTTTAGATATATTAACTGTAGTTAATATGAATACACGGAAATCGTCTGTTTTGCAGCAGGACATACTCAGGCTGCTGTTCACGTACCCTGAAAAGTCATTCACTGGAAGGGCAATGGCTCTGGCTATCGGGGTATCGCAGCCTGGGATATCAAAAGCGGTTGCAGGGCTCATAAAAGAAAGTTTTGTAACGTCCAGCAAAGACAAGGAAACGAAGCGCCTCTCTATAGCACTAAACAGGAGCAACAACCTGATAATCGGACTGAAGCGCGCTGACAACCTAAAAAAAGTCTATGAATCCGGTATCCAGAATTTTCTTGAAGAGGAGCTTCCGGGAGCCGCTATAATTCTTTTCGGAAGCTTTTCGCGTGGCGATGACATAAGCACGTCTGATATAGATATTGCAGTAATAGGAAGGAAAGAGAAAGATATCAATCTTGAACCGTACGAGAACGTTCTGCACAGAAAAGTAATATTGCAGTTTTACACCTCAATGGGGGCGGTTCACAAAGAACTCAGAGAGAATCTGTGTAACGGAATTGTACTGGCAGGAGGCGTCAGGCTGTGAGGGCTGTAAGGTATTTTGAAGAATTTCTGGCACAGGGCATTGCAAAGAAGCAGGCTCCTGACTATTCGAGAGCGGGCTTTCTTGCCAACGAATCAGAAAAATCCTTTGCATTTTTGAAAACCATAATTTCTGACTATGGAATCACCGATGACAATGCCAATAGCGTCGTGCGCCTCTGCTACGATATTTTCATGGAAATCATGAGGGCTGTGATGCTGAAAAACGGCTTCAATTCTTCCGGGCAGGGAGCGCATGAAGCAGAGGTATCTTACATGAGAAATATCGGCTTTGGCGACAGTGACATAATTTTTGCAGACCAGATGAGGTATTTCAGAAACGGCATTGTGTATTACGGAAAAGTGCTGGACGCCGAATATGCAAAAAAGGTTTACGGGTTTCTGGAAAAGGTGTATCCGAAGCTCAAGAAAACAGCCGACAGTAAACTCAATACTGCCGGTAAATAAGGTAAGCCACTGCGTTATCGCAAAGCTCCTTCACGTCTGTGTCACGACCGAAGAAGTCGCCGGCTGCGGTTTTTACGGCGCTTACCAAGGCGGCATTTCCATAACTTCCCGCTTTGGCTTCGTCGCACGCTGCGTTCAACGCAGAGACGTAGGCGTTATATTTCTGATCAGACGAAGAAGCGACGCAGGGCGCGCCGGACGGGCAGAACTCCGACTCTACGGCACCGTCCTTGCCCCAGCATGCATTGTGCGTGCCAATGGTAACGCATGTCGGCGACGAGCCGAGAAAATACAGTATCGTTATTCCGGCAATGAACAATATAGACGGCAGATACTGGCGCATTATTTACTCTTCCGCGGGCGGAATAAATAGGTTTTTTCCTCTTTCCCTATCAAATCACAACGTTAATATACGCTTCCGCGCAATGCTTCTTATGGACGTCATGGACAGGCAGAGCCTGAAAGCTGTAAGCTCTGAAACGCGGCAAGACATACTCAAACTGCTCGCCAAGCGCCCCTATACTGCTTCGGAATTGGCAAAGGCAACGGGCAAGCACGTGACGACGATGGCGGAGCACGTAGCTACGTTGGAAAAAAGCGGGCTGGTATACAAGAAAGAGAGTAGCAACAAATGGAAATACTACGCGCTCACGGCAAAGGGAGAAAGCATCGTGAAGCCTGAACGCATGTGGGCGATAGCGCTCTCTTCGCTTGTTGGCATCATTGCGGGCGGGTTTCTGCTGTCGGGAATTTATCCGCGATACGCTCCGAGCGTGCCAATAACCGAAAAGGCAGGGGAAGCGGCGGGCGCCGCAACGGACTATTCTATAGACATAGCCGGGATGCTGGGAATTGCGCTCGTTGCGCTGGGCATAGCCGGCATTCTATATGCCGCATGGAAGAAACTTGGAAAATAAGACGGATTTGTTTTAAATACGCTCGCAAAATACGGAAATCATGGTAGAGCTTCTTAATCCCTATCTGAGCGCCGCTAAGGGCATTGCAGAGGCGCTAAAGCTCAACAAAGCCGCTTTGACGGGGGAAGACCCTGTCGCCAGAATAGAAGCAGCGTATGAAATCAGATGGGCGGCGGTCCGATATCACTGGGTTTTGGACCATTTCCAGCAACTGACGGCAGCGGAAGCAAGCGGGGATGTCAGAATACCCTATGACCACGAACTTATGGGATTCCCGGATCCGGGTATTCAGGACAATGCTTATCAACTTCTTGCCATGGCACTGGAGATAAAAACGGCGGAAAGCCCTATGCTTGTTCTGACTGGCGAGAACGCCCCGCGCTTCAATGATTGAACGTATTTAAGCCGTTCCAACTTATTTCTAACAAACGGGCCGGTAGATCAACGGAAGATCGCTACGTTCGCAATGCCCTGCAGCTTCGCTGCATCGCATGCCATATTATGCGAATACCCTCACTTCGTGAGTGCGTATCCCATATTATGGATACGGAACGGTAAACGAACCACGTAGAGGCTTCGGGTTCAAATCCCGACCGGTCCATTCCATATCCCTTTCTTTTGCTATGCGCGCTGTTGGAAAAGAAAGGTCTGCGGTCCACCCCAAAGAAAAACGACTAATACGAATGCGATCCTACTCTAAAGAAAAATACGTCAAAGGCAAAAAAGAACAATGAATTCATTCTTTCATAAGTTCCGCGAGTTCTTTTTCCGCAGAAGCTCTGTACTCCGGATCCTCAACGAGTCTTTGTGCGATGCTCAAATAACGCTCTGGAGGAACTGCTAAAAATACACTGTCTACCGCCAGCCCCATGAGATCATATGGAAAACCGCTTTTAGCAGCATTTGCAAGACCTAATCTGGCTAAACACTCGCCACCATCTTCCGCTCTATAACCGTTTGTATAAAGCTTCATGAAAACGTCCACTATGGGCTGTACTATCTTTTTAACATCCATTCCATCGCCGTATCCTACCATTTCTGCACCACCTTTACTACTTTATAGTAGTTATGTTATATTTAAGAATTTCTATACTGGAAAAATACGGATAAAATACGCATTTTGATAAAAATGGTTGCCGCACAACCGAAATATATATTAACGTCCGCGCGTGAATAAGCTCTGTCCAAGCCCTCCCCAGAGATTGGACAAAATTCGGCAAAGCGAGCATGACTAGTTTTCGCCTTGATAAGGCAAGATATACGGAACGGGTATAAAAAGCGTTGTCGTCCTGTGACGTATATGTTGTAAAATATATAAGGGAGGGAAAAAAATGGGCGACGAATTCAATATGGAAGTTGACCAGGCAAGAATAATGGTCATAGGAGCAGGCGGTGCCGGCTGCAACACAGTTACGAGGCTCACGGATATGCAGATAACCGGGGCAAACACCATAGCCGCCAACACAGACGCGAAACACCTTAACGTGACGCACGCGCACAAGAGAATACTGATAGGAAAGGAGCTGACGCGCGGGCTGGGAGCCGGCGGATACCCGGAAGTGGGCGAAAAAGCCGCCAAGGAGTCGCGGCAGGAACTCAAGGATGCCATGAAAGGGTGTGACTTGCTCTTCCTTACGTGCGGTTTGGGCGGCGGTACAGGCACGGGTTCTGCGCCGGTGATAGCCAACATCGCCAAGGAGCAGGGCTCGATAGTGATATCGGCCGTTACGCTGCCTTTCAAGATAGAAGGGGCGCGCATCGTAAAAGCCGAGGAAGCTTTGGCGAAGATGCGGGACGTCTGCGACACTGTAATCGTGATAGAAAACCAGAAGCTCGTTGAGATGGTGGGAAACAAGCCGCTAAAGGAGGCTTTTGGCGTGGCGGACAACCTCATCGCAACGATGATAAAGGGCATAACCGAGACGATTTCCCAGCCGTCACTGGTAAACCTGGACTACGCGGACGTGCGGACGATAATGCGCTCCGGCGGCGTAGCGACGATAGGCGTCGGTGAAGCGGACAGCGACACGCCGAACAGGGCGCGCGTGGCAATCGAGAAAGCCCTTTCGCACCCGTTGCTGGACGTTGACTATACTGGAGCGACAGGCGCTTTAATCCAGATAATAGGCGGAGAGGACATGAAACTGGAGGAGATAAACACGATTGGAGAAACTGTCTCGGGCCACATGTCCAAGGACGCCATGGTTATGTGGGGCGCGCGGATACTGCCTGAATTGAAGGGCAAAATCCACGTGATAACCATCATAACAGGCGTCAAGTCGCCGTATATACTGGGCAAGGGTGTCACGAGTGCTGCAAAACGAAAGGGAAGCGATCTCGGAGTGGAAATCCTCTCGTGAGGGCGTTGTCGCCTTTAACGGTGACTGCCACACCGTGAAAAAAACCATAGAAATCGTGGAAGTGTGCAGTGGCGCGGAGAAGGCGATATTCGTCTTTGAGAACGTGTGCGTGGAATAGCTTTTTTGCTTTCCTTTTTTATTTTATTGTTCCTATAGAGGCGGCATTATTTACAAATGACTCATTTCTTCATATACGTCTTTCTCTTGCGCGGCGGCATCCGCTCCACGGC
>JACQIE010000059.1 GCA_016198645.1 Candidatus Aenigmatarchaeota archaeon
CTGGAGACCTTCTCCTTGCCGCGCATCCTCATACCATAGGCGGGCGTGATATTCGCGAATCCAATCATTATATCACTCGTGATGCTGACGCGGCTATGGTTCACAACGGCACCGTTAGCAGCATCAGCACAGACGGATTAAAAACGGGATGCGACACGGAGGGGTTGCTGCGGCTTCACCATGAACACGGGCCGGAATATGTTTTGCGAACAGTGCCGGCATCTTATTCTGTGATAACCGCGAATGCCGGCGAGCGCGGCGTAACAGCATACAGGGACAGATACGGAAGACGCCCGCTATGGCTCGGTGTTGATAAAAACGGCGCGTATATGTTGGCGTCTGAAGACCGTTCCATCGAAATAATAGGGGGCAGGCCTATACGCGAAGTGACACCCGGCGAGATGGTCACGGTATATTCTAATCACGTCGAGTCCAAACAAGTCGTCCCGCAGAAACCGCAGCTTTGTTTCTTTGAAGCCGCATACCTCGCTATGCGCCCGTCACATCTATGGGGAACGTTGCGCAGGCAGAACGTGGACATGAGGCGATTGCGCAGGGATTTGGGTGCGCAGGCATTCTTGGAACATCCTCCTATGGACGGCATAGATTTCGTAACTCATATACCCAATGCTCCCATAGACGCCGCGCAGGCATACGCCCTCGCAGCCGGTCGCAGAAGAGAGGAACTGTTCTATAAATTAAACAGCGACCGCGCATTCATGCACCCTAGCATCACGGAGAGGCAGGCTGCCATCAATACGAACTTGTTCGTGAACCCTGACATGTACCCGGGAAAACACGGCGCTCGTTTCGTTGCCATAGACGACAGCGTTGTACGGGGCGGAAATTCCCCCGAAGCTGCCAGAAAAGCAAGGGCGCGCGGCTTTGAGATGAAACAGCTCGTTCTCTATACTCCTATGATAGGCGGCTATGAAGACGGCATGGCGCTTGGCTGCGAGCATGGCATCGACATGCCGCCTTCCGACAATTTTGTAACACGGCGCGCGGGAAGAAATCCTGCCGCCATAGCCAAAGAACTGGGAATTGAACGCGTAGATTTTCTGTCCGTTGACGGGCTCGTGTCTGTGTTCGAGAGATATGGAATAACAAGAGATAATTTGTGTATAACGTGCGTAGCGGCAAAAAATTAACGCTTCAGTTCGCTTATCGCACGCGCCAAGTCGTTGTTAAGCTCTTTCAATTTCTTGGCGACGACTTCTTCGTCCGCGCCGGTCTGCTGCATGACCATTTTCACGTCCTCGCTGCTGACGCCCTTGCGCTCGGAGATTGCGCCTGTAATCTGGTAGACTTCGCGCCCCATCATGTTCGTTATCATTATTTCCGGCCCGCTTATCACTATTTCCCTGTCTTTCATCTTTATTACCACTTCTTCCGCTTCCAGCTGTCGCATGTCCATGTTGAGCTTCTTCATCATCTGCTCAAGCTTCTTTGCGTCCACGCCCGGCATCATGAGTTTAATTCCACGGCAACATATTAAAGCATGCTCGAACTGTTCGCCGCGCTCGCATTGGGCATCCTCGCCGGAACAGTGGCCGGCATCATTCCCGGACTCCATCCGAACATGATAGTGCTCGCCGTCCCTGCGATAGCCGCGCTCGCCGAGCCGATGGCTGCGTCCGTCTTCCTCGCAGCGTTGGGCGTTGCAAACAGCGTGACGAGTTTTTTGCCTTCCATCTTTCTGGGCGCTCCGGATGACAATGCGCTTGCTGCTCTACCGGGCCACAGAATGATGATGAGAGGGCAGGGATACGACGCGATAAAGCTGGCAGTGAGCGGGTGCGTCGCAGCTGCCGCTCTCCTTGTCCTGCTTATCCCCGTGCTTTACTATACGATGCCTGCGGCTATCGCGGTGGTTGCGCCCTATACGCATATGCTCGTTGCTGCGATAGCCGTGTATATGCTCGTTGGCGAGCGCCTTCCGGGCTTCATCGTTTTCGCGCTTGCCGCCGTCATAGGCGTGCTATCGCTACGACTACCCGTGGACGGGACGCTTATTCTCTTCCCGATGATGTCTGGATTCTTCGGCATACCTTCTCTGATGGCGTCTGCTGCAGAAATGCGCAATACCGACGCAGCCATCTCTTCCCGCAGCGTCAGCCGCGGCATCGTGTCCGGCGTGGCCGGGGGCATAACATCCGGCTTCCTTCCGGGCGTCGGCACTTCGCAGATAGCTTCGTTATTTTCAACATCAAAGGACGACCATGCCTTCTTGGCGGCAAGCGGCGCCATAGCCACGGCAAATATTATCGTATCCGTCATCGCCCTTTCCCTGATAGAAAAAGCCCGCAGCGGCGTCGCCGTCGCCATCGGTCAGTTAGGCGTGATGACGAATGAAACGCTCCTTGCCGTCATATTTGCTTCTCTCGCCTCGGCGGCGGGCGCGTCGCTTATAGCACTATGGATGGCGAAGCGCATTCCTTTCTCCATTCTCCCGAAAGCCGCGCCCTTCGCCGCGCTTTTCATCGCCCTGCTTACTTTCTTGTTCTGCAACGTCTACGGCCTGCTCGTGCTTGCCGCTGCCGCAGCAACCGGCATCTACGCAATCAAAGCCGGCGCAAAGCGCGGGCTGATGATGTCATCGCTGATGATACCGGTCATACTCTTCTACGTGGCATAAGCAAACGCTTTTAAGGGGCGCCCGCCAATATCTCTTATGACCGGCTCAGGTAAATTACTAAGCGGTGCCGTAGTGCTTGCCTTCACACTGGCGTTCTTCGCCCCGCAGGTCTGCAGCGCTTTTCCGGATTTGTCCTGTTCAAGCTCCGTTGAGATGGGCACGGCGATAGGCACGGTGATAATAATTCTTCTTCAGGTGTTCATCGCCGTGGCAATCGGCTACACCATAGTCACGTCCAGCAAGAACTATCCCGATTTGCGTGCGCGGTAAGCGTTCTGCCGGATGTAAATAATCCCGCCACAAGCAACTTGACGCACAGCTGTGCGTCCTTGCAAAAGCGGGCGTTTAGTAAGGAAAGGACTCTTCGACGATGAGTTTTAACGGCGCGGGTTTATCTTCGGCTTTTATTGCGAGGAATTAAAAGATTCCTCGTATACCCAACTTTACGAAAAAGTCTTTGTTGTACTTGTTTACAGTTTAGTAGGCTGTCCAC
>JACQIE010000070.1 GCA_016198645.1 Candidatus Aenigmatarchaeota archaeon
ATATTGGCCGCTTCTGCGCCAATATCCTGACGCGTTAGTGGGCATGAAACTGTTTGAAGCGCTTCGCGCTTCGGTCAGCAGATGCCCACGACTTTTTGTGCAAAGCCCGTAAGTAAGGCTTTGCTGAAAAATAAGATATTGGTCGGCTTTTTGCGAGATTGGTTTCAGTTTTTACCTGTTTGCCGCCCAGTAGAACACTAATCCTTGCCTCCTAAACGCAGGCTTTCAGGTGCTGACGCGCTTGCCAGAATTACCCTTCTTCCACTCTCGGGGCAAGAATGAAAGAAAGTTCGACCTTGTCCGGCACCGAAAAAGATAGCTTCATCGGATATTCGGAGGCGAGAGAAACCCGCGCCCTGTCCGAAAGCTTGCGCGCCTTCAGCATCTTCTTCATATAGTCAACGGAATAGCGCGCCCGCACCGGTTCCGACACCTTTATCATGTCAAGTGAAGGGCTGGGCAGCATCTCCAGCCGCGTTGAAGACGAATCCCCCTCCGAATGAAGAATGAACATATCCTTCCTTACCGTGAAGATTATCGAGTCCCCGACAAGCTCTGCGTCTTCCACGCCGCTTGCCAGCGCCTCCGTATCAACGGCAAAAGCTGTTGTGAAGCCCGACTCAAGCTTTACGAGGTCCGGCGTCTCCTCGCGGGAAACGTCTATGACGGGAAGCGTAAAGTGCCTCGAGGAATCGCCATGGAAGCTTACCGATAATCCGTTGCCGTCGGCTGACATTGAAAAGCGCTCGTTCTTCGCACGACGGAGTATGTTCATGAAATTTCCCATATTGATGCCAAGCTTCGCATCTTCCGCGAATTCGTATTTTTCAAAGGCGTTTTTGGAAATGAAATAGTCCACTACCGCGACAACCGCCCTGTCTGAAGCGATGAGGCGGATGCCATCCTTCCCTATTATGAACTCCCCTTCGTCTATGAGCTCTGCCACAGCTTCCAGGCTATCTCTCAACAGCCGCGCATCCGCCATCTCAGCCTTAAACATTTATGCGTTCCCCGCTGCTTTTTTGTATAACTCCATGTCAAGGGTTGACATGTCCTGCGTTACCTCCGCCCTCAGGTCGTAACCCGTTTCAAGCGGAAGAACGCGTGCTATTATTCTCACCACGTCACCGAGCTCCGCGGGCTGCTCAGTGATTATCTCTGCCTTCGCCGAGCCGTCATCTATCACGACAGAGCCTTCACCCTTGTCTATGACGCGGCCAAGGAGCCGGACGCGTATGTCCTTGTCCGGTGCTATGTCGGATATTTTTCTGGGAACTGCCGGGGCGCGCTTGAACTGAAAAGAATCCATGCTGTAAGAATGGCGGGAATTTATTTATAGCCATGCGGTTTTTCTTGCGATACTTTTCCGGCTACGCTTTTTTCGGCAGCTCTGCCACAGGGACGCGGGGCGCGCTTGCCGCCGGTAGCATCTTCTCCGCCCGCGCTATCATTACGGAACCGCAGCGCGGGCAGGGGCAGTAATCGTAGCCGAGCTTTTCGGCTTCCCCGCATCTCCCGCAAATAACGTTTGCCTCAAACATAGAACATCGTCAAGAAATAAAAGTTTAAGTGTGAAAAAAGAAAAGTCATTCCTCATCTTCGCTGTCTTCGCTGTCTTCGTCTTCGTTTTCATCGTCATCGAAGTCTTCATCGTCGCTTTGAAATCCCATCAACGTCACCTCGCTTCAGACTATTGAGTCTTTAGTCATAGAATAAATATTTAAACCCATGCTAAACGGAAAGGTTTTTCCCGTCCGGCTGCGATAACGTCATATGGTCGCGGACGAGCTGTTCTTTGCCGTAATTGCCATAGCCGTAGCCGCCGTTATATTATATCTCGTTGAACGAAGCCATGCCGCCTCGCTACGCACGACCTTGTCGGACTCGCGTTTCCAGAACCGCAGCCTTTCCGTGAAATACGGAAAGATGAGCGAGCAGTTCTTTCCTTTTCTCAATTCGTACCCATACGACCGCCAGAACTTCCGCTTCATCGGCTCCCCGATAGACGGCGTCCAGTTCAACAACGACCGCATAGTTTTCGTCGAATTCAAGACCAGCGAATCTTCACTCTCGGAAGTGCAGAAGAAGATTAGGGAGTTGGTAAAAGGCGGCAAAGTGGAGTTCCGGGAAATAAGAATAAAGTGATTTTTCTGCGCAAAAACTGCGTTTAGTAAACCTGAATCAATAAGGATGTCTTCTGCTATAGCAATGGATTACAGCAAGTGACAGAAGTATTCATATAAGATTCTGTCCTTGCTATAAGGAGATGACATTAGAAACTGTCTGAAAACTAATGTCGTCGACTATAGAATCACTGTTCAACAAAAACCGTGAACTCCGGACAAATCGGCAGAGAGCATTGCCAACCTTTCCCATAAGTTACTAAAACATAAGGTTCCTTATCGCCTTCTGGTGCTTTTTCCAGAATTCCCCATGGTGAGGTATGTATAACGTTATTCACATATGCAAAGAACGCATGTGAACCCACGTAATTTTGTAAATCTGTATATGGCACACCAACGTACCCGACATGCCGTATTTCCATGAATTTATCATTCAAGTTAACTATTTAACTCTTTTTTCGTCTTTACTTCCCCCGTTTCAAACACGCCTCAACGAAGCCGAGAAAAAGCGGCGCCGGATTCTCCAGTCGTGATTTGAATTCGGGATGCGCCTGCGTGCCGACAAAGAAAGGATGATTGGGCAGCTCCATGAATTCCATGAGCTTCACGCCGCTTTCAGTCACGTGGAACCCGGGGAACGCCATTCCCGCTTTCTCAAGCCTCTCCACGTAGTCCGGATTCACCTCAAACCTGTGGCGGTGGCGCTCCAGCACTATATTCTCTCCCTTGGTCTTTCCCATTCTTGATTTTTCCAGATTCCTTGCAGCCACAGCGTCCGCTGCCAGCCGCCCCGTCTTCTTGTACAGGTCAAAAATCTTTGACTGTCTTAATGTCGCGCCGTAGCTTCCGAGCCTCATCGTCGCGCCGTAGCGCGACGTCGCCAGAATCGCTTTTTGCTCCGGCAGTATGTCTATCACCGGGTCGCTGCACGACGGCGCGACTTCCGTCGTATTCGCATCCATGTTGCACACGTTTCTGGCGTATTCAACCACTGCCAGCTGCATGCCGTAGCACAAGCCGAGATAAGGAATATTGTTCTTTCTTGCAAACTCTATAGCGTTTATTTTTCCTTCCACGCCCGACGAGCCGAAGCCGCCGGGTATTATTATGCCGTCATAATCGTTAAGCGCGTTGAGATTATTATTGTTTTCCATTTTCTTGGAGTCTATCCAGTGTATCCTGATGCCCGCGCCCGCATTGGCACCGGCGTGATCCAGCGACTGGTTTATAGAAACGTAAGAATCCGCCAGGCTGTAATTTCCTATATCCACGTATTTGCCGACTATCGCAACGTCCACGAGCCTCTTCGGGGAAGTTATGCCGTCCACAAGCTTCCTCCATTCCGTCCAGTCGCCTTTCGCCTTCGGCGTCACGCCGAGCCGCTTCATAAGCTTCTCGCCCAGCTTCTCCCTCTCAAAGTTCAGCGGCACCTCGTAGATGCTCTTCACATCCGGCGCAGCTATTATGTTCTCCGCGGGTATGTTGGCATAAAGCCCTATCTTCTTCTTCCTCACGTCATCCACGGGCTCGGTGGAGCGGCACAGGACAAAGTCCACGTATATGCCGTTCTCATTGAGCATGCGTATAGCTTGCTGCGTTGGCTTGGATTTCATCTCCCCGATGTTCGGGGGCACCGGCATGTAGCTGACAAGGACATGCGCCACGTTTATCCGCCCGAGTTCAACTTCCATGCTCTTCGCGGCGAAAAGGAACGGTATGTTCTCGTAGTCTCCTGCGGTCCCGCCTATCTCTACGACCGCGAAATCATAGCTTTTGGCTGCATCGTATATGCGGCGCTTTATCTCGTCGGGAATATGCGGGATGAACTGGACGGTCTCGCCAAGGTATTCACCGTTGCGCTCGCGGTCTATCACTGCCTTGTAGACCTGCCCGGTTGTTATATTATTCTTCTTCGGGATGGTCTGGTTCAGGAACCGCTCATAATTGCCAAGGTCCTGGTCTATTTCCCCGCCGTCGTCCGTAACCCATACTTCCCCGTGCTCTGTCGGGCGCAGCGTGCCTGCGTCATAGTTTATGTAAGGGTCTATCTTCACCGCTGTAACCGAGAATCCGCGCTCCTTGAGAATCTTTGCGATGGACGCCGTCGCGATGCCCTTGCCCACTCCAGAAATAACTCCGCCTGTTACAATTATGTACTTTGTCTGCGACACTATTCCATTGAACACAAAAGTATAAAAGCATTGCACGAATTGCCGGAATCACGGATTATAATTGACGGAATTAAATCCAAAAAGCCGCAGCTCGCGGCAATAAAATCAGATTATCTTCACCATGTTAAGAGTGCTGCACAACGGGCACTTGAGCGTCTTGTACGAGCACTCAAAACTGCATGCGTCGCATTTCCACGCTTCCAGATGCACTTTGTTATACTTCGATTTTTTCTTTACTGCCTTATCTGCCACTTTATCACCGAGGAAGAACCCAACATACACTATATCGTTCCCGGTATTTAAAGGCGCTCGGCTCGCGGGCTTTGCAATTAAAGTCGTGGGCATGAACTTCATGCCCACAAACGGGTCAGGGTATTGGCGCAGAAGCGGCCAATACCCTTACTTTAATTGCAAAGCCCGGCTCGCGGTTATTAAAATCTTGCACGCAGATTATTTCCGTGAACATAAAAATAATCGGCGCGGGGCCGGGCGGGCTTGTTACGGGGCTGAAGCTGCTGGAAGCCGGATTTGAGCCGGAAATAATCGAGAAGCAGGAGGAAATCGTGAGCACGCTGTGCGCCGAAGGGCTGAGCAAAGAGACGCTGTCGCGCGTTCCTTTCGGGCCGTGGGACTCCTATGCCGCGCATTCTTTTGGCGAAGCCACGTTCATTTTCCCGTCCGGGCAGAAAGCTTACGTGAAAAAGCAATGCTATACGATGGACAGGACTTCGTGGTTCAGGGCGATGGCAAAGAAGTTCGAAGCAAAGGGTGGCACGCTCACACTTGGAGAGAATGTGGACGGGAAAAAATTCAAGGAGTTAAAGTACGACGTGCTCATCGATGCCACGGGCCCGCTGTCGTGGATAGCGCGCAAAGTAGTCGGTAACACGATGGAGATAAAGCCCGGCGTCCAGTATAGGATGAAAATTAATTATGATTACGACGGCATGGAATTTTTCCTTGACAAACGCTATAGCGACGAGTACAGCTGGATATTCATGAAGGGCGAGTTGGCAAACGTCGGTCTTCTCGGCAGCCTTGCCCAGCTTGACGCTTTCATAAAGGAGAAAAAAATAAAGGGCGAAATAATCAGAAAAGAGGCTTATCACATACCGTTCTTCGGCACGAATTACCAGAAAGGGAACGTGCTGCTCATGGGTGACGCCGCCGGCATAACGAATCCGCTCACGAAAGGCGGCATGGCTTGCTGCATCTTCGCTTCTGAAGTGCTCGTCGATTGCCTGAAGCGCGGGAAACCGGAAGAATATGAAAAGACGTTGCGCGCGCATCCCGTCGTCTCGGGCATCTACGGAAAGGCGCTGGATTATTTCAAGGAGCTAAGCAACGACGACCTCAACAGCATAGGCAACTTCGTGAACGGCGTGGAGTTGACGAGGATGCCTGCAATAATGAAGGCGAAGCTTCTCGCTTTGTCGCTGGCGAACAGGGAGAAGATGTCAACGCTGATAAAAGCCGTCAGCTATTGCAACAAGTACAGCTGGTAAACACGGCGGAAAATCATGCCGTGGATATGTCGCGGTTGTGCCACACTATCTTGCCGCCGTGCCTTATGCTTGATATGCTATTCAAAGAAAAAGGCCAACCTTTCCCATTTGATAAAGAAATATGTGCGACATACCTGCCAATGCAGCCTAAAGATTCCCAGTCGTTTCCGTCATACTTCACGTTCCCGTTGAACTGGTACGTCGGTCCGCCGAAATTGTTGGAGTAGTAAGATTCTATATGACGG
>JACQIE010000071.1 GCA_016198645.1 Candidatus Aenigmatarchaeota archaeon
CGCTTCTATGAGCGAGGCGCGGGCGCCGCCGGCGAAGGACATTTTCAGGTCCGCGAAGCGGAAGTCCGCCGGCTTCAGTTCCCCGCGAAGCGGTGCGGGAATGCGGGCATGACCGGGCATCATCGCATCCTTGCCTTCGGCGAGCAGCGCGTTAAAGAGCCGCGCCTGATACGCGTGGACGAAAAATTTAAGTTTTGGCTTTGGCATCTGAATTATATCCGTGAACGAGGAGTTGTATATCGCGTTTATTTCTTTCACGGCAGAAGCATAGTCGCGCCTTATTATCGCTTCGCCTATCCGCGCGTTTTTTCCTTCTTTTCCCAACCGCTGGGGGCCGAAGTAGTTGGGAAACTCTTTCGGAATAGCGCGCGGCACTTTTCCGCCGTGAAGCGTGATTGTGAACTTATTGCCTTTAAGCTCGCCGATGTTTATCGCGCTGTCCGTGTAGCCGACTTTTTCCAGTTTCATCCGTTCGTCGCTGACTTTGCCTAAGCGCGCTTCGGCTTCAACGGGGAACGTGACGTACTGATAAGTTATTGCAAATTTATCTTTCAGCCCGGCGTAGCCGATGCGGCTGCGCGGCAACGCGAGCCGCCACGCCACGCGCTCCATCGCTTCCTCTGTCGTCATAAAACGCTTTCTCAGGACAGCAAGCACGAATTTCTTTTCCACGGGCACGACGCGCCCGGAGTCGCGGCTGTATTTCCTGAAGAACTTGTCCTCCAGAATTTCCTCGACTATAAAGTCCTCCGGCTTCTTCAGCGCGCCCAGCGCATTAAAGTCAGCCCAGAAGGGAGAGCTCTCCTGTGATTTCATCTATCTTTTCCTCTTTGTCCGGGCCTATGCCGAGCGCCGTTACTGTGCCGGGCTCAAGCTGCGTGCGCCCTGCGTCCATTATAAGCGCACACAGTATTTTTTTGGCTTTGCACTTTTTCTCCACGTCCAGCAACGCTTCTTCGCTGTTCACTTTGAGCACGACTTTTTTCTGCCCTGCGTTTTCCCACGAAACGAGAACTTTCTTGTCCGCTTTCTTTGTTGCGGAGTAAGACGCGTGGGCTGCCTGCGCGGCAATCTTGCCCTTTCCCATTTTCAGGTCCGCCCTTATCACTATAACTTGTTTCAGCACCAATACCCCTCGCTCATTATGCTTTTGCGTGACTCGTTACTCATTTATTTTTCTTATTCCTGCGTATATTCGTTGCAGCGCGGATATATTGGTTAGCACTGACAACGCTATGACGGCGTAAGACAGATAAACGACGTCAAGCGACGCGAAGAACACGCCTGCTATTAATATAAGCATCCTTTCTGCCCTCTCGAGCAAGCCGCCTTTCACTTCCAGCTGCGCTTTCTCTGCCAGCGCGGCTTTGGCGTAAGTCGTCATGAAACTGCCGAACAAGTAAATCATGAGCCACGCGGGAACCGAAAGAACGTAATCGGGCAGCCCTGCGAACAGGAGGGAAATTATTATTATTCCTTCGACGTATCTGTCCATTATCGTGTCAAGATACGCGCCGCGAACCGTGGCTTTTTTCAAATATCGCGCCACCGAGCCGTCTATCAGGTCAAGAAACGCCGTAGCGGCAAGCAGCAACCCGCCTGCAAGGAACGTGCGTTGCGAGAGAAAGAACGCGGACGCAATTGCGAACGCTATGGAAAGCAGCGTCCACGTATTTGGAGAGAGAAACGAAAAGGCTTTTCCTATGGCGAGCTCTGCGGGCGCAAGAACGTGCCGTTTCGCGTAAAGCATTATTTTAATGGTGGGGCGCATTTAAAAAACCGCCGAGTATAAACTACCCGCCACAAGCAACTTGACACAAAGGAACTGGACAGCAAAGCTGTCATACAGCTTTGTGCGTCATACAGCACGCGGCGGGCGTTAGTAAAGCGAAGGAAAGGACTCGTCGGGCACGGTTCGGCTTTCGGCAGCTTCGTTTTCGGTTTTATTACGAGGAATTAAAAGATTCCCCGTATACCCCGCCAAGGAAAGTCTTTGTTGTATTACGAGGAATTCAAAGTTCCTCGTATACCCAAAGACTTTCTGTGGAAAGTCTTTGTTGTACTTGTTTACCGTTCAGTTAGTGCGGCACTAACCCGCCCTTGCCTCATCCACCGCATAGTGTATGACGCACGACAGTGCGTCAAGTTGCTTGCAGCAGGTGGCTTTCGATGAGCGAGTTAGTAAATATGGAAGAGAATCTTTTGCGCCCTGTCGGCACTCTTTTACTGGCTGTCAAAAGTCATGCATTTACTGCAATCTTCTTCCTGCTATGCATCTTCGCAATCTCGAAATAAACGTCCTTTGCGAATCCGTCGAGCTTTTTTGCCACGGCCGACTCGGAATTATACTGGTACATCTTCGCCTTCCCTTCTGTTCTGGTGAGTTGTATAAAACCCTTTTTCGTGAGTTCAGGAATCGCCATCTGGAGAGTCCTGTAACTTAATCCAGTGGCTTTTGAGACGTCTTTAATGGAATAATCCCAGTACGCATGAAGCCTGAAAAAATCGAGTATCTTCGGCAATGGTTTCTCCCAAAATATGCTTACGAGACCCATATTCATCGTGAATTATATGATTTCGCACCATTATATAGAGTTTTAAAAGCTGCCTGCAGAATGTTTCAGATGGAGCAATTTCTTTTGTCGCTTGTAACCGGCTTTGGCTACATCGGCGTCTTCCTCGCCTCGGCGATAAGCAGCGCCACGATATTTTTGCCGGTGCCCGGTTATCTTGTTATACCCTTCGCTGTAACTGTGCTTGACCCGCTGTTCGTCGGCATTGCCGCGGGCATCGGCTCGGCTCTCGGCGAGATGACTGGCTACGGCGTCGGTTTTGGCAGCGGCAGATTAGCCGCAAGAAAAAAAGAATTTGCCGCGTGGTTCGCGCGCCTTGAAAAGCTCTTTGCGCGGCATAACGGGATGCTTATCATATTTGTTTTCTCGTCGCTGCCGCTGCCGTTTGACGCACTGGGGCTTTTTTGCGGCGCGATAAAATACGACGCGAAGAAATTCTTCATCGCCGGCGCGGCGGGGAAGACCGTTCGCTACGTTACGCTATCGTATGCGGCGGCGATGGGAATACACATCATTGACGGGTTGTTTTGACTCTAAAGATATATATATGAGGAATGCAATAAAATAGCATGATAAAACTTGCAACCTTAATTCTTGCTTCTATTGCGTTATTTTCAGTTTCTTTCGCTTATCCATTTCAGGATTTGCTTGATGGAACGTGGAATCCCACCGCGCGCGCCACGTGCGGCGGCACGTGCTTCAACGGCTACACTTTCATGACGTGCGCGGCAGGCGAAGTGTGCTCTTATCCTGCGGACAGCGACTACGGTTCGTGCGTTGCCAGCAGCGCGTGCGTCGGGGCGACGACCACGACGGCGCCTTCGTGCACTGATGACTGCAGCGCGGGGGCGTCTTACTGCTCAAGCACGACGTCAATAAGGACGTGCGGGAATTATGACAGCGACTCATGCTTGGAGTGGTCTACGTCTTCGTGCCCGACGGGCGCGACGTGCGAATACGCTGGCGCAACGCCTTACTGCTATACGCCTTCTTCTGCGACGACAACGACGTCGTGCATCCCCTATACGTATTGCAGCGGGAGCAGCGTCTATACG
>JACQIE010000066.1 GCA_016198645.1 Candidatus Aenigmatarchaeota archaeon
ACGGGGAGTACAAGATAGAGACTCCGAAGCTGACGCTCAACCAATACATGTTCGGCAGACGTCCGTCCACCGAACCGATGTATGGCGAAGGCGTTGCAATCACAAGCCGCCACCTCGTGGCAGGCGCGGGCGACTCAATGTATGAAGATAAAATCTCCGCGAAAAACGGCACAGTGATATGCCCGGACATAGTGCTTACAGCCGAGCACGGAATCAAAGACGCGAATACCGTTTATACTTCCGGCGAAGGGGCTGGGACGATTATCCTTTATTCTCTCAGAGATGACGCTGAACGCGATTTAGCGCTGTTCCGAACCCTGCCGTCAAACACATATCCACATAGAAACAAGACAAGAATACGCACGACTCCTATGGAAAAGGGTGAGACGGTTTCCGGCAATGTCACAACCTTCGCCCTGCGATCAGACGAAACAATAACTACCACGTCAGAGCTGTTCAGCCGGATATTCGCGGGAGAAGGCGGCTGGCCTTACAACGTCGGAAAGACAGTATACAATACAAACGGCACAGGCAACGACGTTTACGAGCGCCGCCTCTATTATGAAGTAAAAGAAGAACCCGATGGGAAGTACAGCGCGGGCGAGCCGAAGGGAATAAATCCCGTGACCGAAAAAGGCTGGAGCGGGACGGGCATCTATGATAAACACGGAAATCTTGCAGGCGTCGTAGTTTCCAGCGAGCTTTCCACAGGCTTTGCATTTGAAAACTCCGATTCTGGTGTCGAGATGTACGAATTCAGCATGGACAGCGCCGTGCCATCTGAGCAGATAATCGCCTTCCTGCGCGGCGAATAATAGAATTTAAGCAGTCATGCGATTATTTTATCGTGAACCGCCTGGAGATTCTTGAATACTACGCACGCGACGACGTTTCTAACGAGATAGCAAAGAACGCAGCGGCGCGGGAAGTCGCCGCCGCCCACGTGGACGGCAGCTACGAGCCGCGGCCGAACGCTTTGCAATATCCGTCGGATGTCCTGCACTTTGCCAAACGGGGCGTCACCTCTTTCCACTATTCGGTTGAGCACTGGCTCAATCCAATGGCACTTACCAAAGATAATTATGCCGCCCTTCGTTCAGGATGGGACATGATACTGGACATAGACTCAAAACTTGGCGTGGAAGAGGCAAAGCTCGCGGCGGCGGCGATAATGGCTTTTATAGAGAAATACGGCGTGAAGAACTACGGCGTGAAGTTTTCCGGCAGGCGCGGATTCCACATCGCGCTTCCATGGGCAATGTTTCCTAAAGAAATAAACTACCGGCAGGCGCGCGAGCTGTATCCGGACGTGCCGCGCGCCGTGGCAGGCTTCATCTGCGAAAAAATATCGCAGACGCTTATGCAGTCGTTGATAAAAACGCGGGGCATGAAGAATCTTCTTTCCATTCTGGAAGAGCCGCCTTCCGAGCTAAGCCCGTATTATTTCGTTGAAGTCGAAAGGAACTGGGGCAACCGCCATATGTTCCGCGCGCCTTACTCTCTCAATGAAAAAACGTGGCTCGTTTCCCTGCCCATAAGGAGAAGCGGCTTCCCATCGTTCCGCGCCGAAGACGCGAAGCCGGAAAAAATCTCAGTCGAAGGAGAATTCTTCTCCGGCGAAGAAAACGAAGCCGAGCGCCTTGTCATAGATGCGCTTGACTGGGCGTCGGAAAGAAAAAAACAGCAGCCTGAAGCAAAGAAGGAAATAAGGCACGCGTACGAAGACAGGATACCGGAAGAGCTGTTTCCCCCGTGCATGAAAATTATCCTTGCCGGACTCAAAGACGGGCGCAAGCGCAGCGTCTTCACGCTTATTAACTTCCTGCGCATGTGCAACTGGACATGGGACGAGATAACCGCCCGCCTTTACGAGTGGAACAAAATAAACCCGCTGCCGGAGAGTTTCCTTCTGTCGCAAATCCGTTGGAGCCAGCGGAACGCGCGGACTGCGCCGAATTGCGACAACGCCCAATATTATCGTGACGTCGGGATATGCCAGCCCGACGCAACGTGCAAGGGCGGCACAAACGCTATAACCGTGAAGAACCCTATTAACTACGTCTTCAGAAAGATGAAACCGAAGATGCCATCGCATGAAAACCAAGGCAAACCCGTAGACGCCGTCTATTCGTGCAGCCGCTGCAAGCAGCCGTTCAAATCCATGAACGGGCTGAATATTCACCTTAGCCGAAGTCATGCTGTCACTGACTCGTTTTAATCCTTTCCCGGCTTACTCTCGTTATGCTGACGTTTGAAGCGATAAGGGACATGGAGCGCGGCGAAGCTGAAGGCAAAACGCTGCAGAAACTGCCGGAAAACTTCATGGAGGAAGTCCGCCAGTATCTCGCATTGAAGGAAAGCAACCCGGAAAAAAACTCCGCCGACATACACGAGATAGAGAACGCGAAACGCAGCGTGAAGAGCCTTTTCGAGAAGCGGGAACGGAAGCTCGTGGAACAGGCGCTCTACACGGTCAAAACCGGCATGCCAACCGAAAACCTTACACAGGACGAGGAGAGGCTTTACCTGTATATCGTCGAGGAAGTGAAAAAACACCGGGAAAGGTTCTTTTCGTCAAAAACGGTCGAACCTGCGCCGGAAAAGATGAACGCTTACCGCGTCCGCTCCACGATTCCGCGTTTTGTCGGCCCTGACATGAAGACATACGAATTGAAAGAGTTCCAGGTCCTGCAGGAAGGCGAATTGCCAAAGCCTTTAAATGATTTGTTATTAAAGAAAAACCTGCTAGAGGTAATATAATGATTATACCCAAAACGCAAAAGCGATACTGCCCTTTCTGCCGTAAGCACACCGAACATAAGGTGGAGGAAGCGA
Source organism: Candidatus Aenigmatarchaeota archaeon (assembly GCA_016198645.1). GTDB lineage: Archaea > Aenigmatarchaeota > Aenigmatarchaeia > GW2011-AR5 > GW2011-AR5 > JACQID01. Next base: position 2,836 of record JACQIE010000066.1, read on the forward strand.
AGCGCCGCCCGAGGCGCGAGTCCACGAAGGGGCAGAAGCGCTACCGACGCAAGCTGAAGGGATACGGCTCGTTCCCGAAGGAGAACCCGAAGGGGCGGGAAAAGCCAACGAGGAAAACGGATCTTCGCTACGTCTGCAGCGTCTGCGGGAAAAAGCATACCGTCGGAAAAGGTTTCCGTGTCAAGAAACTGGAGTGGCTGAAGTAGATGGGTATCATTCCGTCTATAACGTCGCCTGCCCTTGACATATTCGTCTTCTCGATGTTTATCGCGATTGTCCTTTCGCTCCTGCAAAAGCTTCTCGTCAATCAGGAAGACGCGAAACGCGTGAAGGAAAGGATGAAGGCACTCAATGAAGAAATGAAATCGAAGCGCGACACCGGGGAACATGCAAAAATCATGGAGAGCTACATGAAGGAAAACAGCACCCTCATGAGCATGACTATGAAGCCTTCGCTTGTCTCGCTTGCCCTGTTCCTGCTGGTTTTCATACCCGCTCTCAGCTATCCGTACGGCGACCACGCGGCGCTGCTTGAAAACGGGCAGGGAAACGTGTCGCTGGGCGCCGGCTACGCCGTGGCGTATGCCGCGGGAAAGGCGTCTTTCGGCGGCATGGATTGTGAGCTTCCGTGCGAAAAAGACATTGATGGCGTTCTGTGGGAGATAAGGCACGAAACGTCCGGGCTGCCTTTCACGGCACAGGAAGAAAAAATAGTTTTCTCACGGATAATCGCCCGCCTCCCGTTTGACCTGCCTTTGGCCGGTTCGTCCGTCAGTTGGGTGGGATGGTACATACTCTCGCTGCTCATGTGGTTGTCCATATTAAGGAAGGCACTGAAGATTCATCTATGACATTTATCGTGCGCTCTGCGGAAATAGCGAAGTACGGGCAGTACCCCGGTTCCCGAAGCGTGGAAGAACTTCTTTCCAAGGGATTAATAATACTGGATAAATGGCAGGGCCCCACGTCGCACGACGTCTCCTCCATGGTAAAGAAAATTCTTGTCCGTTCCAAGTCAGGGCACTCCGGAACGCTTGACCCCATGGTGTCCGGCGTCCTCATCGTAGCGTTAGACAACGCCTGCAAGGTGCTGCCTGCGTTGCAACGTCAGGATAAAGAATACGTCGGCGTGATGCACCTGCACAAAGCCGTAGACGACAGGGCGCTTGGACTGGCGATAAAAAAGATAACCGGCGAGATAACCCAGCGCCCGCCCGTTCGG
>JACQIE010000065.1 GCA_016198645.1 Candidatus Aenigmatarchaeota archaeon
ACAGAGGGTATAGTAAAACTCGACAGGCAGTGCAAAGCCGTCGTCTTCCGCGAAATCGGCTCGGGCTATACTGTGCCCTTAGGCGTCTGGGTCGTGCGCGAGACCGTGCGGGACGCACTAAAGAGCGTGCCGGCGCGTTTTGAAAGCAAGGAAGAGGCGCTTGCTCATGCGAAGGCGCGGCTGCGCATTCCCTTCGATGAATATATGAAAAGGAGTGTTATTCTCCGGCAGCGAAGCTTGCGCGAATATTGACGCGCCCTCTCGATTATTTAAGATTCGGGCGCGTATAGAGTTATATGTCTAATGCGCCTTATGTCATGAAAGTTTCTCAAGAATTGACAGCTATGCCGGGAGGCAGGACAATAGTAAGAGCACTGGGTAAGTATGGCACTGCCTCCGAAGAGCAGCTTTCGCGCGGTGCGATAGCTGCGCAGTATGGTATTAATCCAAGTCCTTTTGACGAGAAAACGGTTCTTGAGTATCTGAAGGAGCATGGCATTGTGAATACGGCACCGGACGGACGATACGAACTTTCCGGTATTGGCGAAGAGACATTGCGTCAAGTAGGTCGCGAATTTACGCTGTCGCTTACTCCCTTCGGAAGAGAAGTGGCAAAAGAATTGTGGGGAATGAATTTTGCCTTGCGTGGCATAAATCCCGATAGTATTTAAATCATCCTGCAAATAAATCAATATGGCATATAATCTATGGGGTCTGCCTCCGGAGGGATTCCATGACGCTATCCGGCATTACCCGAATCCTGCATCGATGCTGGTCGCCGTGCTTCCCGAATGCGATGAGGGCGTTTATAGAATAACGCAATGCGGTCTTTGGGGCGGCATGCCCGTGGGGTATCTTATGGCGCCGACAAACGAAGCTTTGGAATTTCTGCTGGATAATGGTAGAGCGATTGGTATTATCCCCGTCAACGCCAGATGGAAGATGGACGGCGGCCGCGTGGCACTGGGCATTTTGATATAACTTTAAATACACTCGGCTTCTCTAAGATTTAGAAAGAAAAATAAACCACACGGAGGTAATACAAAATGGTGGAATTCGAAACCATAAAATCAGAGGAAATAAAATTCGGGAAGAACAAGTTCCTTGAAGTAGCAAGGAAGAAAGCAGTTTCTGAAGAAGGGGAAAACATGTTCATCTCCCTTAGCCGCGGATTCATAACCGAGACCGGCGACAAGAGATACAACAAGTCCTTCGCAATCCCGATAGACGACGAGGTCATAGACTTTGTTGCCGAGAACATAAAGAAGGTGTAAAATGCTTTTCTCAGAAGCCCTGAAAAAAGCGGAAGAATCCACAGGGAAGAAACTTGAAGGCTATTTTCTGGGTTCCATGTTCGCTTCTCTTGCTCCGCAGCAGGAAATAAGCGAATGGACCCTCCATTATTATAATCCTGGCATCAAACGCGGCATTGACGTCACCGTATCCGGCACCGTAAGCGTGGAAGAAAGCATACCGTCGCGCGAGACTGCTCCTCTTGACGTATCGCTGGTGAAGATAAGCGCGCACGACGCGGTTGCGACGGCGATGAAACATTGTGCAGGTGACATTTCACGGATACTGCTGGTTCTGCACAACCCCGGCGCGCCGGTATGGAACGTGAACGTGATTTCTTCGTCGCTCAATGCCACGACGTTTACAGTGGATGCGGCGGGTGGCGAAATACTTGTGAGCAAAAGCACGAGCCTGCTGCAGAGATTTAACCCTTCGGACGATAAATAGAACGATGTTCATGCCGCAGGTTTACGGTTCCTGGCAGGAGATACAATGGGAGAAATACGAGCAGATAATGAAGACGCTTGGGCGAAACTTCTTTGCCGCGATGGTGGCGAAGAGAACGCTTGACATCGGCTCGGGCTCAAGCTACTTTGAGCGGTTTCTCGTCAGCAATGAAATAGACGTGAAGAACGTAGTTTCGCTGGACATACGGGAGGATTACATGAAGCGCGTGGAACGCGAGAACCTGGTGGTCGGGGACGGGAACGCGCTGCCTTTCAAGGACGAGCGCTTTGATGTCGTACTATCCATAGACACGATGCACTTGGTGAAAGGCGACGACTACAGGCGCGTGCTGAAGCCGGGCGGACTCGTTTTCTTCGCCGTGTTCTTCACGGAAGGCGTTTACGAAGAGCGCAAAAGCCTGCTGAAGAACATGCTCGCCGGAACGGACATACTATTTGAATTTGAAGTTCATGGCCAGGAGAAGGAGTACGTCATTGTCGCGAGGAAGAAGGCTTAATTTCTGTGATTGGCTACGTGATTATTCGCCGTTTTATATTCCTTTGTTCTTTCCAGCGGATGCATAAGAGAATGTTGCATGACTATATTTATGTTTTCGATGGTGTGTTGGGAATATGTCGGGCTCAATTCCATTTCCTGCAACCTACATCCTTGTTTCATCAGCCATGCAGGAAACCCACGGTAGTGATGCAAAAGGCGGAACGGCTCGTCGTCATCTTCCTGAGTATATATGCGTTCATAGTCGGAGATTACATCCTCAATAATTCTGAGAGCGGGAATGTCCATACTCGGTGGCAAATCATCTGACACGACATGCGATATAATATTTAATGCAGCACTATAATTTTGGTTCGATATCGGCGCTCTCATTTTTCGGCGACCTCCTATCAACCCTATGACATAACGCGGTTCTTCTGTCCGTAGAACATCTTTATACCTAGCCAGAACTACTGTCGGGAGCAGTTTAGCGTAACTTTTGTAAATCGCCATATCTCCGGGTTTCCATAGCTGCTCGGTTCTTATTTCGGCTTTTCGCATTATTACATCCTCTCAATCGGCTCGATATTCAGAAGCTTCATGCCTGCGCCGAGAACGCCTTTCACCGCGCCAACGAGAGCAAGCCGTGATTCTTCGTTTTCCGAGCCGATAACATTGTTTTCATGATAATACGAATTGAACAGCGCGGCAAGCTCGGCGAGGTACGTCGTGACGACGTTAGGCTTCAATTCTTTCGCCGCCTTCGCCGCGGCTTCCGGGAATTCGGCAAGCTTTTTCACGATGGGCAGCTCTTGCGCGGCGAGCGCGCCCGCTTTCGCTTTTTTCACTGCTTTGCGCAGCACGGACGAGGCGCGGGCGTGCGTGTATTGCAGATAAGGCCCGGTGTCGCCTTCAAAGCTTATCGCTTTAGCGGGGTCAAAGAGTATATCCTTCTGCGGCTCCACGCGGAGCATGAAATATTTTATCGCCGCCAGCGCTATCGCGCGCGAGCGCGCATCCAGCTCGGCGTCGCTTACGTTTTCGCGCTTATTTATTTCCCCTGCGGCAAGCTTCTTCAATTCTCCGATTAAATCGTCCGCATCCACGACCGTGCCTTCGCGCGTCTTCATCCTGCCGGACGGCAGGTTCACGAGCCCGTAGCCGAGATGGTAACAGTCCTTCGCCCACGCGTAGCCGAGCTTCTCGAATATCTTGAACAATTGCTGAAAGTGCAAATTCTGCTCCGTAGCCACGACCCATATGCAGCCGTCTATCTTGTAGTTTTCAAAGCGGTGCTTCGTTAAGGCTATGTCGTTCGTGATGTAGATTGACGTGCCGTCGGCGCGCAGCACGACTTTGTCCGGCAGCGGCTCGAGCTTTGCCACGAGGTCGCCTTTTTCGTTTTCAACGAAAAGTTTTTTCTTCACGCCTTCGTCCAGCACGGGCTTCGCCTTGTCGTAAAACTCGCTCTCCATCGGCCATAGGTCAAAGCGCGAACCGAAGTCGCCGTAGGTTTGCTTTATTCCCGACAGCGTCCACGAGTTCATTTTTTTCCACAACGCGCGCACGTCCGGGTCGCCCCTTTCCCATGCAACGAGCATCGTCTGTATTTCTTCCTTCAGCGCCGGGTCTTCCTTCGATTTCTTTTCAAAGAGCACGTAAAAGTCGCCCACGAAGTGGTCGGGCTTCTTGTTCTCGCTTTGCGGAGTCTTTCCCTCGCCCCATTTCCTGTAGGCAAGCATGGATTTGCAGATATGCACGCCGCGGTCGTTGATGATGTTGCTGCGTAAAACTTCGTTGCCAGCGAATTCGAGGATGCCCGATATTGCCATCCCTATCGAATCGTTGCGCAGATGCCCGACGTGCAGCGGCTTGTTCGTGTTCGGGCCGCTGAACTCCACGATGATTTTTTTCCGTTCGCTTCCTTTGCCGTATCCTTCTTTCATTGCTTCACTGACGACGGCTGCGCTTAGCTTCGCCCAGTCTACATAGAAGTTTACGTACGGGCCTTCGGCGCGGATTTCCTTTATCGCGCCTCTGACTTTCCACTGCGCTGCAAGCTCCGCCGCGACGCCGTGCGGGGTTTTTTTCATCGTTTTTGCGAGAGAAAAGCACGGCAGCGCCAAGTCTGCCGCCACTTCCGAAGGCGGCCTTTCTAAAAGAGAGGCGTGCGCACCGGCTATGCTTTCGCATTCTGAGCGGAATGATGAAAAGAGCATATATTTTCTTGACAAGCAGCGTTAAATTGTTTTCATTTACGTTTCAATAGAAGATATGCTCTATAACCCACAAATTTAAATACTACCCCACACTAGTTAATAGTGGGTGACACGTATGGGCATATTGGTGGCAGACGAAAGGCGGCGGGTGACACTGCCCGTAGACGCTGTAAAGAGATACGGGCAGAAATTCGTAGCCATAGAGACGGACAAGGGAATACTGCTTAAGCCGCTTCCGAGAGACCCAGTAAAGGCACTGGAAGCGGAAGGCAGGAAGATACCAAAAGGCGTGACGATAGATGCCATGAAGAAGGAAATATCAAAAGAGGCATTGAAATACTTATGATATTCGCCGACACGGACTTCTTTCTTTCCTTGATTAAACGGGATGACTGGCTGAAGAAAAACGCGCTGAAAGTTTACGAAAAATACAAAGGGGGCATCGCGTCCTCTTCTATAGTTTTGCTCGAACTTATGTTCGCATGCCCGAAGTACGAACTGGACGAAGAGATAGTGGCAGGCTCGTTTTTCGGAATATGCGACGATGTTGAGGGCGTAACCGTGGAAGAAGGCATGAAGATAGCGTGGCTCATCAAGGAAAAAGGATTCGGGGCGGCGGACGCGTTTCACTACGTATTGTCCCACGGGCGCGTGATTGTAACGTCAGACAGGATGTTCGCAAAGAACGGGCACGATGTCATAGATTTGAAAGATGGCGCAAAGGTATTTTAAGAGGATTTTTGATATTCTTCCAGCAGTTTCAATAACGTTTCAGTTTTCCAGATCTTGATTTTATTCTGCCTCTCAAAATGTTTGTCGCTGCTCCAAATGCCGTCATTTTCAACCGCCAATGCCAACGCAATGAAAGGAGTGTCATCCGGGTCTATTTTATCCATTATTCGCTTGGCTTC
>JACQIE010000074.1 GCA_016198645.1 Candidatus Aenigmatarchaeota archaeon
AGACGGCTTCAAGGGCCGCTTCGTTGAGGCTCGCGGCGTTAAGTTCTGCGGCTTTTGCGGCATGGAGAGACGGTTATGAATTATCTAAGCAAAGCTGGAAAGTTTGCAGGAAGGATAGCCAAACCCACCGCTTATACGGCAGGCGCGCTGAGCGCGTCCGCCCTAGTTTGGGCGTTAACCAAGGAACATTCTGACAATTATTTAGCCAGTATCGCGCCCATGGTGCCGCTTGCGCTGGCAGGAGGCGAAGCGGCGCGACAGAGGTTTGGCGGTGCTACCAAGACAGGGCAGGCGTTCGCCTATCTTGCAGGAGCGGCGGCAGGCGGGCTTGGATACGACTTGTGGGAAACCATGAATAGCGTGCCGGGCGCGGAGAACGTCATAGGACACGTGGCAGGGCAGCAGAATCTCAATGATTTCCCGTCGAAATACCGTATGGACGGCTACAAGGTGGCGATGGCATTGACGTTACTTAGAGACCCCCAAGGCGTATGGGAAATGGTAAAAAACGGGGCGAAAAGCGCGAAACATCTTCTAAAGTATACTAAAGATTGTGACGACGAGCCACCGAAAGGGCGATTGCAATGATGCGAAGAATGCAAGGTCATGTTCGCCGTGTTACAAGGGACATTAATCATCTTAGGAACGCCCCGCATCTTAACGGCGTTCCTGCATTGCGATGCGGCCCCAGGCTGGCGGGATATGGCACTGCAACAGGCATAGCACTCACAGGAGCCGGACTGGGCAGAGCAGCCGGTGACATTGCCTATAATATAATATCAGGGTTCATTCATGCGTTTTACGGTGCCCTGCCATTCCAGCCCGTGGGCGATTCGATAGAAAATGTAGCCAGCCTTCTGGTACCGGCAGGTTTCGTTGCCGGAGCAGCCGTAGGAGTTAGGGCAGGAACCGCAGCGGGCAGATGGGTGGCTGACCAGTATACGCGTAACTTTGAGCAGAGGGCGGACGTGGAAGCGAGAGTGCGCAGTCATTACCGGTCCATGGGCGCGAGAGGAACTCATCTGAATACTGAAGTAACTGCATATCTTCACGGTTTTTATCGATAAATTTATACTACTTTTTAGTAGCGAAATCTTTATATATCGCCCTTAGGATAGTAGTGTAACTGAATGGTGACAACAATGGAAAATTTGGTACAGAAAGGGAAAGGCGTCATGACAGAACCGCCTTATCCTATAACGATTCTCGGCACTGCGATAGCTCCGGCTTCTCCTGTAACATATGCGCAGAAAGTCGCAGACGCGGCAAGGCGCGAATACAGGATGAGCCCGGCAGACGCCGGAAAACTTGGAGAAATACTGGGCAACAAAAGAGGAGCTTACCCATTCGGCGATGAACTCACTTACAAGCTTATTAACATTGCCGACAAGTCGGGCTACACCACGAAGATAGAGGATGCTTACAATATCAGCGAAAAAACCGGCATACCCGCTGTGGCGTGCACGGATTTCGACAGCCGCGACATTTCGATAGACCCGACTATACCGAGAAATGAAGCCGAGGCGAGAGCCGTGCTTTATCATGAAATAATGGGGCACGCGCTGCCTCGAAACGCCGATGAAAAGAAGGCACAGGCACTTGCTGCTATAACGGCGGAAGAGATGGGTGACGTGCTGGCACTTCACTATGTGAACGCGCACAGCAAAAACCTCGGATACCCAGAACTTGTGAGAAATTGATGGTGTGATTATGACTAACGCGCTCGTGACGGGAAAAGATTATAGTATAACCAATCTTCCCAAGCTTTGGAGGGAAATAGCGGAGATATTTGACGGTGAGAAACGCCTTGCGATACTTGATTTCCCGGAGGGCGGCTCGCTTGTCAATCCTGACCCGGTGATACCTTTCGGCATATATCCGGGAATGCCGCGCCCCCAGCCACGCGAGCCTGCGCGTCCTGCACCGCCCGGAGGCGGGCAGCCTGGAGGGGGTGGCGGAGGTCCGGGAGGGCAGATGGGCGGGCATCTGACGGTTGATGATATTGATGGGCATCTTACGGCAGACCCTCTGACGGGTCGTCTTCAGGTAGACCCTGTGACTGGACTACTTAGAATAGCACCGGTAACAGGCGACATAGACGTGAACGTTCATGTTCAGATGGATGATGTCACGGGGCAAGTGAGACTCGTATATGATGGCACTGACATACCTTTTACATATGCCGGGAACCCCATACCTTTGGCGGGACCGCGAGGAGGTATAAAATTAAAAGTGCCGGAAATGCCTAGCATGGGCGATTTTGCAAAAGATGCAATGGACAATCTCAAACTGATTGTAGGATATCTCACGGAAAGGCATCTGCTTAGCTTGGACGATGCCAGAGACCAATATGAACATTTAGCGAACAGGGTCGTGGACACATTACAAGGACGTTTACAGAATGACGGGCAGAATGACGGGGTTCCTGAAGCGATTTATAAAGCCTTCGGGGATTCGTATGGTATCTTTGATTTTACCGCGTATAAGCTTGGAAAAACGGCAGGGAATGCGGAATTGTTCGAAAAGTACGCCAAAGCGACGGTTGATTACCACAAAGCTAAGCATCAGGGTGACGATACGGCGGCTCTCGGACGTACAAGAGAATCGTATGCCACAAAGCTCGCGGACAATCCGGATAGAAATGTAAGAGATTCACTTATGGAATTGGTACGCCTTGAGAAGGCATTATTCGGTTCGTATTGAAGCTTGAATGGAGGTGAAAGAAATGGCAAATGGATATACGGGCGACATGAACTTGGACAGACACACAAGAGAAAGAAGGGCTCTTGACAGAAAACAGGCAGCTGCACAGATATATGCCAAGTTCCTGCACACTCTCCGTGACATAGACGGCAACACCGCCATAACGGAACTGAGAGATATGGACGACACTCACGGGCAGGAAAGACTTGACAAATACGCTGCACACACAGAGGAACTGGAATATCTGCACAAGGCAGGTCATCCTGTTGACGACAACGCTAACCAACCTCCTACACAGTAAATTGAGTATTTTTACTTTTTTATTTTATTTTTATAATCAAGAATGAGTAAAGGAGTATGAAAATATGCGACAAAGTACGAGAAAACCCAAGCCAAAAGAAGGCATGGACCCAGAGTATGCCATGCGCTCGTTAAAGGAGATGACGGGATATCTTACTGAGCGATTTCTGCTCAGTCTAGATGATGCCAGAGACCAGAACGAGCATTTAGCACATAGAGTTGCGGATATGCTGGGATATGCAATACGCGAGGAAGAAGGCACGAAGCCATACGAGAAGTGATGGTACGTATTCTTCTCATTTATTTATTCGCCTGTTCATAATTATTAACGGTTGATATGAAAAGGTCGCTGCTGTTTGCATTATCGTTTTTGATGGGCGCGAGCTTCGCCGCGCCGCTCAATATCGGGAACGCCGAAGAAATCTTTTATCGCGATATCTTGCAGATAAGCTCGTTTCCGGGCGCGCCGTTCACGGGCAACCCGTTCACAGACATCATAATGGTTTTCTTCATACCGACGGGATTTCTCATACTCTTCATACACTACGTCGCGGCAATGTTCTGGCAAGGTCACGCGAAGCTTAACCTGCTTTTCACTTTGATGCTCTATCTCTTCGTGATAGGCTCCGGCGCATTCCAGTATTTTGTCGGCTTGGCGAGCGGCTACATACCGATACTGCTGTTCTTCGGCGGCATCTTCTTCGTGCTTCAGCACTTCCGGCGGCAGACGCACGCGCCGGCGGCGGGCGGCGGTGCTCATCCGCAGAGCATGAGCGCCATAGCAGGAAGTCAAGTGGATTACGCCGAGATGGACAGGCTCTCCCTGAATCAGCACAAGGAAAGAACCGAACGGTTTATATCGTACTTGAATCAGCAAATAAAAGAAGCTGAAGCGAACAAGGAGCCGAGACTGGAAACTCTGCGCATGCAGTTGGTGGAAAAACAGCAGGCTCTTGACATGATAAAATATGAATTGAGCAGGACGAAAGGATTCAAAGAATTCGGTAAAAGGTTCTGATATCATGTTCGACCAATACATTCCCATCGGGGCGTCTTTTTTGTTCGTTTTCGCCGTGATTTATGCGCTGCTGCTGAAAAGCGGGGCGCTCGGCTCTGCCAAGAATGCGAGCGCGATGGTCGCCGCCGCTATAGCGACGCTGGCAGTGCTGAACGCACCGACCGTGACGTTCTTAACGGGAATACTGCCTGCCGCGTCCGTGGCGCTGGTCGTGCTCTTTCTGATAATGTTTGCCAAAGACGTGGTGGCGATAAAAGGAGCAGGAAGCGACAACCTGCCGGAAGTCGTGCTGCTCTTCATTTCGCTGCTTGTTCTCGCAGGAATGTATCCGAGAATTGCGCCGTACATAACGTTCATGGATCCTGCGGCGGCGATGTTCATCACCGGCTTAGTAGCTGTGGCGTTGCTGTTTTACGCGATTTACAAGCATACGTGAAAAAAAGTGTTGCCGTCGTTTTAACCGGACGCCTCGTATTCAAGAGGGTCTATTCTTCTTATGGATTTGACCTTGTTCAGTTCCGCATCCGCCGAAATCACTTCCTGGACGGAGTTCATTTCCATCGTAGCAACGTGAATATAGTCCACTCCGGAAATAGCATAATCGTATTCTGACGCCCGCCTGATGAGCGCGAATCCCATGTCTACCCATTCTATCGGCAGGGACATGACTGCTTCAACACTGTCTTTAATATTGACTGACTTCCCTTCTTTTTTCAGCATCCTGTTAAGTTTCACGAGGACGTTCATTGTTTCCACAAGCACGAGAACCGATGAACACGCATTCAGCTTGCCGGAATTTATATCTTTGAGTATCTCCGTGCATTTTTTGCCGTATTTGGGATGATTTTCTACGGCATAGATTATAACGTTGGTATCAAGATATATCATTCAAAATCTTCCCTGCCTTTTCTAACGAGCCCTACAGCGTCTATATCGGTTTTTATTTGGGAAGTGAGGAATTTCACGGGATCTTTGAACTTCCTTGGCGTATTCAGAACTACCATGCCCTTCACGATCCCCCATTCCACCTTATTTCCTGCACTGACGTTCAGGAATTTTCTCACTCCTTCGGGTATTGTAGTCTGGTACTTTTCCGTTACCTTGGTTTCCATTTGTTTCATGCCAAAGTATTACGCGTAATACTATATAAAGTTTCCATTTGCAGTGGCTTTGGGCAAGCGTTGGTTGTTTGTCCCGAGGGCGACGAAGGAAGAATTCGCGCCGGAACCGAAGGGGGTGTGCACTGCAAATATATAAAGCTCTGCCGCAATAATAGAGAAGCAAAGAGAGATAAATTATGACGATAGCCGACATTTTCATAGCCAATGTTGAGCAACTGGGCTTCTTCGATTTCCTGCTGCCGTGGTTGTTCACGTTTGCGATAACTTACGGCCTCCTTATCAAGGCGGATATATTCGGCGCGGCTAACGCAAAAATATCCGTGGTGCTTGCCGTCGTCTTCGCCTTCTTCACGGCGCCGTTCGCGGGCATATTCCTCAAGTCATTCTTTTCCACGCTAAGCACGGAGATGGTCATAGTGCTGGGCGGGCTGTTGACTATAATATTATTCGCCACAATACTCGGAATAGAGCGGAGCAGCCTGCCGTACCGCTCATATGCGGCTATAGCGCTGGGCGCAATAGCGTTCTTCATCGCGATAGGCGGCGAAGTGTCAGGCATACGCCTCGGCAGCAATACCGTGATGACCGCAGTCTTCGTAATAATACTGCTGGCAGCCATCGGTTTCGTCACAGGCAGCGCGCCTGCGGCTGCCCCCAAGGAAGAGAAAAAATGAGGGCAATGAGTCTTTGCGGCTGATAGTCATGGTGAATCCGTTCGAGCTTCTGGTTTCCAATCTTTCCTCGCTCGGATTCTTTAATTTCTTTCTGCCGTTTCTCTTCGTGTTCGCAGTGCTTTACGGGCTGCTTCTGAAGAGCCATGCACTGGGAGATGACCCGAAAGTGACGGGCGTGGTTTCGCTTGCCATGGCTTTTCTGACCATAGGGTTCGGCGGACCCCTTCTCGGGGCGTTTTTCATAAACCTTGCCGGCGCGGCGGCTATCCTGCTATCCGGGATACTGATAATAATACTGGTTGTCGGGCTGGCCGGCGGCAAGCTGAGCGACGTGACTGCCGGGAAAGGCATCACCGCGATAATGGCAGGAATAGGCGTTGTCATTGTTTACTCGATATTCCAGTCTCTGACCAACACCTCTCTGGACAACTCACTGGCCATCACGATACTCATAATCGTATTGATGCTCGGCGCCGTCATGTTCATAACCGGCGCAGGAAACGGGCACTGATTTTGTAACAATACGTAAATAATGAACGGCCGTGAACGTCGGAAAATCGTAGCGGGCGTTTAGTGAAGAGAAAGCAAGGACTTTTCGTTGATGATTTTTTGTAAACTACGCCACTAATGACGCACCGCTGTGCGTTTTCGCAAAGGGGTTATGAAAGGGAAGGACTTTTAGCGCCGTGATGACGGTGCGGGCTCGTCTTCGGCTTTACTTATTTTGGCGTTTTGCCAAAATATCTCTACGCTTCGATTCGCAAATCATAAAAGG
>JACQIE010000068.1 GCA_016198645.1 Candidatus Aenigmatarchaeota archaeon
CCCATGTTCTGGCCTACTAACGCTGTAGTTGCCATCGCGAGCCCGGCAGCCGGGATGACGAAGAACGAAAGAACGCGTATGCCTATTCCATAGGCGGCTATTACCTCGGTGCCGAAAGGCGCGACCAAAAACGTCATGACCATCAGCCCGAGCGATATGGACGCCATTTCTGCAGAAGCCGGCGCGCCGAGCCGCACGGTTTTCTTAAGCATGTCCAGATGCGGGCGCATAATCGTGACGCGCATCCCGCCGGTCCCGCGCAGCAGCAGCGACAACCCGATAAGCGCGGCAACGGCTTGCGTTATCACCGTTGCCAGCGCTGCACCGGGCACGCCCATCGCCGGCACAGGCCCGTAGCCGAATATGAAAATCGGGTCAAGAACCGCGTTCATGAAAACCGAGAACGCCACGATGTAAAGCGGCAACGTGGCGTTTCCTGAACCACGGAGCAGCGACTGAAACGCGAAATAGAAGAACACGAACGGAAGCCCTGCATAGGTTATGGCGAGATATGACACGGCGTCCGCAAACACGGAAGCATCCAGCCCCATCAATCCGAGAACGTAAGGCGTGGATACGTAACCGATGACAGCGAGCAGGATGGATATAATAAACGTGCTCGCGAGCGTCTGGGAGCCGACGTAATTTACGCGCTCGTGCCTGCCTGCGCCCTTGTGATGCGAAACCATTATCGAGCCGGCAATGGAAAGCCCCATGCCGAGAGTTATCATGAGAAAAATGAACGGGAAGCTGAGCGAGACCGCGGCAACGGCGGCGGCACCGAGCTTGCCGACCCAGAACATGTCCACGACGTTGTACATTCCCTGCAGCAAGCTACTAAGCACGGTAGGCAGCGCTATCGCAATCATCGCTTTTATCAGCGAGCCTTCGGTTATTTCGTTGCGCACGGCTCTGAATTGGCGGGAAAGGGATTTAATCACGTGTTGTTGCATCGCTTACTCGTAAACAGCATGGCATTGGCGAATGACAGATGGCATCATCAAATCATAGTTTTGCCGCAACATTCCGTGCATTACTAAACCCTTCTCTAATATCATCCATGTCGTAAGGCGACATGACACTTCCTATGGCAGGATGTTGCCCGCCGTATTTCGCCCATTGAACATTTGGCAGCGTATCTATGCGTGACGCGAGTCTGGCACCTATCTTGCGGTATGCGTCGCCCTTTTCATTAGTTACCGTAAAAGACCAGAATGGTTGTGTAGTAGACCATCCTTTGCCGTCATCACTGGTGTATACAGAACCGCTATACGGACCGATTTCTGTATGATAAGGATTCCTTGGGATTATTTTTTCAACGAGCACGTCAAACTCGCGCCAGACCTGCTCTGACTCCACGGTTTCTATGCTGACTCTGTATTCCATACGGAACATATGCGGTGGAGATTTTTTATAACCCACAAACCGAAAACCCTCATCACGCGAGATAAAGGCGGGTTAACGTGCTCTAACTGAACGATAAATTTCAAATCGGCTCTGCCAAGTTGGCGAAAACGCCAAAACATTTCAGCACTGCGGCCTTGCCGTGTAAACGTCCGTCGCGTCCGCGCACTGCGTCGTGACGCGGACGGACGAAAAGTCAACAGGGCACGAAAGTATGCCTGTGCCTTCGTCAAACTTCCAGTAACCGACGAGGTCGTTCTGGTTGGAAACGTTGCCTGCTCCGAAGCTCATGCTGCCGTTTATCTCCGCGCCCGTCAGCGAGCGGTTCCATATCTGCACCTCGTCCAGCGTGCCGTTGAAACCTCCGTTCACTTCGGCTCTTGCCCTGCCCATCTTGAGCGAGGTGGCCGACATTATTCTTATAAGCTGGTTGTTTGAAAACCATGCAGTAGAGTTCTTTACGAGGCCGTCAACGTAAAGCTGCGTATAATTCCCGCTTTGGGAGCCTGTGCATGCAACGTGATACCACGTCCCGGCCCGGGCTTCGTCATCGGATATCTGAATGTATACGCTGTTCGTTTCGTCCACGAACTCGCAGCCCCAGCCGTAGGGAGTGCCTCCCTGGTTTAACGTTATGGCGTAAGGAGGCACACTCGCCGACACGTCAAATTTCTGCACGGGCCTCTGCCATGAGCCGTTGTTGGACGCCTTCAGCCATGCCATAACGGTTATCTCCTGCCTTATGTCAAGCACGGAAGTGCTTGGCACGTCCACATAATCATTGGCGCCGATGAAAGCCATGCCGCCTGCAAATTTGCCTGATAAGGTGTAGCTGCATGACTCGTTGGCAAGCTTCATTCCGAGGCACGTGCCGTTATTTGCTTTGAGCGCGGAATTCAGGGTAATGTTGTTGTTATACGGCATCCTGAAAGACAGCGTGCCGGTTTGCCCCACGTTTAGAGTAAGAGTATTGATTGTCGAGAAGTTGTTGCCCAGCTTATCGTAAAGCTGAGCACTCGACACTACGAGGTTGTCCACGCTGCCGCTGTTGCGGACGACGACGGACGCCGTTGCGTTGTTGCCCGGCGTGATGAAGACGCTGTCTATTGCCAACGCGGCGGATGAGCAAGCGAGAGCACTACTGGTCTTGTTGTCCGTTCCGCGCTGCGCTGTGGCGAGAGCGGACGTTGTCCAGCCGGAAACGATGGTTGCTGCTGTCACGGTTATCGCTATCAGCAGAATTGACGCGAGAAGCGGCGATATCCCGTTCATCTTTATAATTGGCAAATCTGATATAAAAAGGGAAAACGAATTCTTGCGCATCGGCGGGCGGGCCCGGCTTTACAACCAGCACACGAAAGCCACCACAGGAGAGAGACAAGGGCGGGTTAGTGAAACATTCCCTAACTAAACGGTAAATTTCAAATCGGCTCAGCCGATTTGATTTTGGCGAAAACGCCAAAACAAGTACAACAAAGACTTTCCACAGAAAGTCTTTGGGTATACGAGGAA
>JACQIE010000093.1 GCA_016198645.1 Candidatus Aenigmatarchaeota archaeon
CATCAGTTCTAACTACTTAGTAACTAATCCACACCCCAATCGCTTACCTATTGGCAGAAGCTAAAGCATCTGCATATATTATTTGTGCAACGTATGCAGAATAATTGCAGAGCATATGCATAGGCAAAGCAGAGTTAATGCGGCTGATGAGAGAGCTATTGCCATTTAGCGTCATAAATGGCTATGTCTGTTTCTGTTTCTGTCTGACCACCTGAAATGTTCGGGAGAAATTTATATATACCGAAGCAGATAATAGTTAAATGGAATTGACCACTCCTCTGTCATTGGAGCAGATGGAAGCACATCTCCGGATGAAGCTCGATGAATGGCAGAAAGAATTCATACTCGCGGAAGAACCATACCTGATTCTGAAGATGGGGAGGAAGTGCGGAAAGTCGAAGGCATTGGCATTCAAGATAGCCTACGACTGCCTGAACAAGGACTTCAGCGGGAGCGATGGGATATGCATAATCAGCAAGGGGATGAGACTCGCCAAAGAATTGTTTCTGGATGTAAGGTCGATTTTGCAGGCGTGCGGGATAAAGTTCGTAGCGAGGGCGCCGGAAGAAGACGAGGCCTATTCGTCCTTGTCGCAGATGATTCTGCCGAACGGCAACAAGGTATATGCGTTGCCCTGTGGATACGATGGTGTAACGATAAGATACTACTCTTTCTGGAAGATGGTGAGAGACGAAGACGCCTTTATCCCGGACGCGGTAGATGCGGCTGTTTCGGCATGTCTAGCCGTGCATGGAGCGCAGGAAATACGGGCATCAACGCCGTTCGGGACTCATGGCTCGTTCTATAGGGCATGGCACGACCCGGCATTCAGGAGATGGGAACGCAAGACGAGGGAATGCGGAAGGGTGACGAGGGAATGGCTGGCATACCAGAAAAAGAGGCTGACGAAGGCGGAGTTCCAGCAGGAATTCGAGGCCGAATTCACGGAGATAGCGGAAGGAATTTATCGTTCCGCAATCATAGCTATGTGCAGCAGGAGTGATATAAATTGGCAGGACGTCACAAAGAAATGCATATTATTCTTGGGCGTAGATTTTGCACGGTTCGGCGAGGACGAGAACTGCATCGCCTACAACTGGTACGACCCCGAGGCTGGAATAAGCTATATAAAAATAAAGACCATTCACTCCAAATTCAGAACCACGCAGATAGCTGGAGCTGTACAGTATATCGCACAGCACGAGCCGAAGTTCAGGATGGTAGTTACCGACGACGCGGGTATTGGAGCGGGCCCGACAGACATCCTGATAGAGAAGCTCGGCAAGCGCAAGGTAATCGGCGTAAGCAACCACAAACGGATAAAGCGCGTCGAGGGCGAGAGAAGCAAATACATGAAGACAGACCTCCACGCGCATCTCATCAAGCTGATGGAGAACGGAAAGGTTGTATTCGAGGACGACGTTGAAATCGTGCGCTCACTCCTGGAGATGAGATACAAGTACACGGCACAGGGAGACCTGACAATATTCGGCAGGAACAACCACGCAGCCGAGGCCATAGTCCGCGCAGTTTTCCCCACCAGGCTCCGCCATCACCACATGAGCCCGTGGATAGAAACCATTAAGCACGATGAGGCTCAAGTATTCTAATGGGAAAAATGAGAAGCAACTTCCAGTCCACTCACAGCGCCAGCGACGAGCAGAGCAGGGACGACAGGAAGCTGAGAAAAGCGACGAGGGCTTAGAATGACGATGCATCCGGCAAGCAGAAGCTCGGTACAGAAAGCGAAAGCGAGAATCCGGGAACTTGAGACAGCCCCGGCAGCAGGAGGCCCGCCGGAAGCCCATGCAACAAGCCACGCAGCCGCAGGCAGCGACACCCTGACGCCCTATTATTCGGAGACGAACCACACACACGCGGACTATTATTCGACGACGACGCACACGCACGGGGATTACTACGTAACGACCCTGAGCGACCTCGGAGCCGCGTATGCGAGAGCCACGCACACGCACGCCGCCTATTATCTCCAGAGCAATGTCAGCCACGCGACAGCCCACCAGGACGGGGAGACAAGCAGCCTCGCGTCATACTACGCGAAGACAAGCCACACGCACGCAGATTACTACAGCACCACCCTCCACACTCACGCGGACTATTATGTCAAGACCACGAACGACCTCGGAAACATTTACGCAAGGGCGACGCACGTTCACGGCGCATATTATCTGCAGTCGAATGTTTCTCACGCTTCCGACCATTTCACAAGCGGAACTTCGGCTCTTGACGGATATTATTCGAAGACGCTTCACACGCACGCCGACTACTACTCCACTACACTGCACACTCACGGAGCCTACTACCTGACGACGACAGTGAACCACGCGAGCGACCACTTCACTGGAGGAGTGTCCGCACTCGACAACTATTACGCGAAGACGGCGGACGCGGGAGGAGACCCCGCAGTATGGGTGTGGCTCGCAAGCACGAGGACGACTGCGAACTCGAGCGGAATGAGGGTATCATGGACGGACGCATCCTACGAGCAGCTGGAGATAGTAGGAAGGTTCATAGCCGCAGGAGCAGGAAACTCGGAGGTAGACTTCTTCTTCAACGGGGACAACTCGCCGAGCTACGACTGGAGAAGGGTTTTCCTCGGGGACACTTACGGAAGCGCCAACGTAAACGGAGACACGGACATGTACCTGACTGCCCTGCCCGACAGCGGAAAGGTGGCTCAGCAGATTTACAGGATATGGAACAGGCCCGCGTTCTCGAAGACAATAATACAGGACGGATACCTCAGGGACACCGAAGCCGAGAAGATGACGTCGGTGGGCGAATGGCTTAACACGACGACAGTCATCACGAGATTCGACATAACGACATCCGCCGGAGGCCTGGCGACGGACTCTTATCTTGAAGTATGGGGGAGGAAGCCTTCATGACAGACATAAGCAGGTGCGGGGGAAAGTTCGTCCTGAAGAAGAAGGAGAATTCGAGCGAGGTAATAGTGGACATGGAGAAGCTCGTAAAGCTTATAGACATCCTGATAAAGAAAGGTATTATAACGGAGCAGGATTTAGAATGATGAACATCATAAGCCAGCACATCGGGAACAAGACGCAGGGGAATCCGGTAAAGAAGAAGAAATCCTTCCTTGACATGATGGTGGACGCGCTCACGGTGGCGGCAATGGCAGCTCTGCCAACCTACATGCTGGGCTCCTTCAACTTCGAGCCTGTTATATACACGCTTCTTCTGTCGTTCTTCGTGCAGTTCGCAGTCGAGAGTGGATTGAAACGTCAGTGACATGGGCAAACAGGACGATGGTGAAGGCGAGGATAAACAGCCGGACGCCGATGAGCGACCTCGACATAGACCAGGAGCTCGAGCATAGCCAGCAGTTCTGGACGATGATAATGAAATCAAGGGGCAGCTTCGGCATAGGCGGAGGAACATTCGACGCCGACAAGCACGGGGCGCTCAGGGACGCAGTGGTGGCAAGGGCTGCCCTCAACATTATACTCGCGACATCCCTCTCATGGCAGTCGCTCGAGCAGGCGGCAATGGCGGCGGACGGATACTACCAGGAGGTCATCGGCTACATGAACCTCCTCGGCGACAGGGACTATGTGAAATATCTTGAGGGATTGTGATGGCGCAGCTGAAAGCAGTCGGCATACCGAGAAACTTCTACAACAAGCGGCAGCAGATAAGCCAGAGCCTCGAGACAATCCACTCGTCGGGATTCGTCGGAGCGGCGGGAGCGGACGCGTCAAGAACTCTTTCGGTGGACGACCTGACGAACAAAGGCTACCGCATAATGAGCGTGACGTTCAGCTGCACGGCATCGGACAGCGGAAGCGGGACTCTGTCCTTCCAGGTCAACGACGAGGAAATCCAGTCATACTCGACTGACACGGCTGCAAGGACATTCGCGGCGACTTACTTCATCCGAGACTGGAG
>JACQIE010000077.1 GCA_016198645.1 Candidatus Aenigmatarchaeota archaeon
ATCGTAGTGAGATAATGGATGAAACAGACCTTAACGTAGTGAGATAATGGATGAAACAGACCTTAAAATAATGCGCAGACTTGAGAAGGACTCAAGGGAAAGCTTCGTGGACATAGCCGAGGTGCTTGGCGTGACGGAAGGCACTGTAAGGAACAGGGTGGCGAGGCTTATGAAAAGCGGTCATATACGGAGATTCACCGTGGATTTCCGCGCGCCATTTGAAGCAGCTGTCATGGTGAGCGTGGATGCGAAGAGGACCAAGCGCATAATAGCGTCACTCAAGGGCGTGTCAAGCGACGTTTACGAAATATCCGGGAGCTACGATATCGTGACGATAATAAAGACAATTTCCATTGAGAGCCTGAACAAAGCCATAGACAGGATACGGACAATACGCGGCGTGAGGGGCACGGTGACGTCTATACGGCTCGGCTGAAGCGGGGAAAGCATTAAAAAGCGAGAGGACAACTATTTCACAATGGTGCAGAAATGACGCGTGTTATTGCCGTGTGTTCGGGAAAGGGCGGGGTGGGCAAGACGACCATCACCGCAAACCTTGGTTCGCAGCTTGCAAAAATGGGAAAAGACGTGATAATTCTTGACGCGAACCTCACCACGCCGAACCTGAGCATGCATCTGGGAATGCCGCTCTATCCCGTGACGCTTCACGACGTGCTGAAAGGGCGCGCATCCATAAATCAGGCGATTTACGAGCACGAAAACGGGCTTCGCATCGTGCCATCGGGCATTTCACTCCGCGACCTTCGCGGCGTTGATTCACGGGACATATCCACGGCGTTGCTCGAGCTTCTGGGAAGCGCGGATATTCTGCTCGTTGACGTAGCCGCCGGTTTGGGTAGGGAAGCCATGTCTGCGATGGAAGCGGCGGACGAGCTGCTGCTCGTCGTGAACCCAGAGATGACTTCAGTCACGGACGCGCTGAAAGCCGCGAAGCTTGGCGAGCAGGTAGGCACAAGGGTTTCCGGTGTGATAATAAACAGGAGAAAAGGGCTTGAATATGAGATGAAAACGGAAGACATTCAATCCATGCTTGACGGCGCCGATATACTGGCGGAGATACCGGAAGATGTCAGTGTCCAGAAAAGCGTCGCCGCGCGCCGGCCTGTTGTATATCATGCTCCCGACTCGGACGCGGCTTATCATATGCGCCGCCTTGCCGCAGGCGTGGCAGGCGTGGCGTTTACGGAAAAGCTCCCCTTCAGAAAGCGGCTGTGGAAGCTTCTGACCGCCAGGTGATGCGAATGGCTGGAAATATATATATCGAATGCGACCATTGCAATTTGTGCAAACGGTTGAAGAAGTGCTTCAAGGGCGTCCACATATGCCAGTGGCGCAAGGAAATGGCGAAGGACATGCTTCCGCAAAGATGGAGGCCGGGCCAGGAGCGGGAGTAACCGCGCCTATCTGGACGATTCCACGTCCAGTTCCAACGCCACTACAGGCTTGTCGATGCCCCAGTTTTCCAGAACCTGCGGATGTATTTCGCCGACGACCCCTACGGATTTCCCACCCACCTTTATCAGCGCCTGCCTGCCGTCTATGAACATCTTTTTCTTCGACTGTTCCAGTACGTAACGTATGCCGAGAAGGCGCAGCATCGCATCAGCCGCGGAAGAAATGTCCTCATAGCCCGCGGATTCGCCGGCAATGCAGAGCGCTATCTTCGGTGTGTTCTTTATCTCGCCGTTTTCGACGGAAGCGCACTCCCCTGCCTCGAATATTTTTTGCGGATATTCAACGTGCAGGTTCCTGCTTAGAACGAGAAGCAGCGACGGAACGATGGAAGAGCGCACGGCAGAGTAGCTTTCGCTCATGTAATTGTCTATCTCCACAAGCTTCTCGTCGGTGAGAGACTTTTCGTTATCAGCCGCATTAGAGAGAATAGGCGACATTATTTCCTGAAAGCCCATGCCTATGGCGATGCGCCTTACTTTTTCCATATTGACCGTAAGCGTTGCAAGCCCGCCCGCCGTGAAGCTTTCTATGCCCGCCGGCTCGATGTTTCCGTAGCCGTATGCTATGGCGATGTCTTCTATCGCGTCAAAAGGATGCATCACGTCGCGCCGGTAATAAGGAACCGTGGCCACGATTTTGCTTCCCTTTTTCACCGCGTCATACTGCATGGAGCGCAGCAGCGAAATTATTTCTCCGGTCTTCAGTTCAATACCGAGCCTTTCCTTTACCATCGCTTCCGGGAATGTTATTTTTTCCGCGAAAATATACGGCGTCGCATGGCTTTTTCCAAGCGGCGTCACGTATGTATATTTCACGTCCACGCTCTCTATCGCCGCGCCCCTGTCCTGCAACGCAAGCGCCATTATGTTCACAACGAGGTTCACGGGCATAATATCGCTCCCGGTCACTTCGACGAATATTTCACTAGTGCCTTCACGGACCTTGCCGAGATAATTGCTGTTTATTATCGGTGGAAACGACAGCACTTGCTCCGTCGAGTCGGTGAATAGCGGATACATCCTGTGCTTTTTGACTATATGCCCGTACATATGCCCTTTCGGGTGCTTCTCCAGTATCTCGTCCAGGTCCAGCGGCTCCGTGAATTCCAGCGGCACGAAACGCACGCTTTTCGGCGCCACTGCCTTGTAGTGCAGCGGGAACTTCGCGTCTTTATAGTTATAAACGCCGATTGATATTTTTTCGCGCTTGCGCCCGAAGCTCTCGCCTATCTTTTCCTGCAGCTGGATTACGTCCAAAAGCAGCTCTTCATCCATGTGCACGTTTTTTGCGACGAAGCCTGCTATGTAAGGCCGTATCTGCCGTATGTTCGCGTCAACGACTATACTCTTCCCGCTTTTCTTCACGCGCAGCTTCGGTATCCCGCGCTCGCGGAACGCGCGCGCCACGCCCTCGACGCTCCACAGGTCCGGGCGGTTCGTGTCCCCTATTTCTATCTTCACCGCGCCGCCCTTCTCCTCCTCTATATCGCCTTTGACTGCGTCAAGCATTTCAGGCGTGATTTTTTTGCCTGCCAGCTTTTCCAAAGTCTTGCGTGAAACTTCTATCGTCGGCATCAGTACGTCACCCTCATGCCGCGCAAATGGTTCAGGTCGGTGCTGAACAAGTCGCGTATGTCCTTTATTCCCATGTTGAACATGCCTATCCGGTCTATCCCTATGCCCCATGCTATCACGGGCACGCTTATGCCGAGCGGCGTGAGCATCTCCTCGCGGAAGATTCCGGCGCCGCCCAGTTCCATCCATCCCATATCCGGATGCTTCGCATACAGTGAAGCGGACGGTTCGGTGAAGGGGAAGTAACTGGGCGTAACCTTGATTTTTTCAGCGTTGGCGAATTCCTTTCCGAACATTTTCAGCATGCCTATCAGATGCCGCAGCGTTAGCCCTTCCTCAAGCACGATGCCTTCCACCTGAAAGAAATCGGCGAGATGCGTGGCGTCTATCACGTCGTAGCGGAAGCATCGCGCCGCGGCAAAGTATTTGCCGGGTATCTCCGGTTTCGCCGCCAACGTCTTAGCCGACAGCACGGTCCCCTGCGTGCGGAGCACGTGGCGATGCGCCCGCTGCACGTCGTACTGATATTGCCAGCCGCGCGACTCTTTGGTGCCGCGCTCGTGAGCGGCTTTCACGGCGTTGAGTGTTTTTACGTCCAGAGCCGTCGCATACTTCGGCTCTTTCACGAAGTAAGCGTCGTGTATATCCCGCGCCGAGTGGTGCTGCGGCATGAAGAGCGCGTCCATGTTCCAGAACTCCGTTTCCACGAGCGGGCCGGTCATCTCCTTGAATCCCATTGCCACAAGCTTCTGCTTTACGTGGTCAAGAAACGCAGCGTAATGGTGTTTCCGCCCCGGATAAATCGTCGCACCCGTAGCAGCCACATTATATTTTTTCAGCTTCGCATCGCGCCACAGCCCCGTCTTTATGAGAGCCGAAGGAATCGTTGCTATTTCCCTGCCAAGATAAGACTGTGCCTGCTTCACTATGTCGTCCCGCTCCTTTTCCACGAGGTTCCGCGACAGGAGTATTTGTAGTTGGAAGTCGTCTATCTTGTTTGCCTTTACGTCAGTCAGTGCCTGTTGCAGCGGCACTTTTCCATCGTATTTGCCAACGGATATCTTTCCGTTCTCCATTTTTATCCAGCCGTTGCGCTTCGCCCACTGTATCGCCACGGCGAAATCCTCCAGCTTCTTCGCCTCGCCAACCGTCACAGAGCCTTTCGCCAGCAGTTCCATCAGCCGCTTCTCCGGCAGCCCTTTCTCTGCGTATTTGCGCCCTTCTTCTGTGAGCTTGTACATCGTTATCCTCTTGTTTTCCCTGCTTTTATTGCTTGTTTTATCAATTCCTACGCTCCCTAGTTGTCTCTCTACTCTGGTTCGATTGCCACTATTATTTGAGAGCTCTAGATACATATGGCTTAATTATCTCTCTACCCTGCACGACTATTCGTCTCCCATCTATGGCATAAGTACGAACTTGGTCAGGCGACCAGCCAGCTATCATGTCATTGTTGTACATCGCCACGGCCTTTTGGATGGCGTCTAGAATACCCGCAGGATATTCAGTCTCTGCGCGGTCTAACGGCATTTCTCCAGGCGTCTTCGGATTTCCTACTCTTACAGACAATTCATACTTCATTCCGTTCCTCCTCCATTCATTTTTCACTCTCACGTCTAACAGTTCTCGTGCCCGCGCAATCACGCAGGCTTATCTAAAGCCGAAAAAGCCAAAGCTAAAGTTTGACAAAATGTTTCCGAATGCTGAAAATTCTATAATATAACGACTAGCAGAACGCGATGAAGTCTTCACTGAAATTGGTCCATCTCAATCCCTTGCTTTATTTTATCATCGCAAGATATATAAAAGCGTTGCGTGGAAAAGGCTGGCGTATGACTAAACGGTAAACAATTACAACAAAGACGAATCCGCAGAGTAAGGAATCTTTGAATTCCTCACAATAAAGCCGAAGACAAAACCGCCCGTCGAAAACAGAATTGTGCACGACAAGTCCTTTCCTTCGCTTTACTAACGTCCGTCACCAAGCGTGACAGCTTCGCTTTTCGCCGTGCGTCCTCAAACAACTTGATGCACCGCTGTGCATCATACAGCATCGCGGCGGGTAGTTTACCCAAGTCTTATAAAATCATGTCGTGAATTTAAAAATGCGGATTCAATAGAAACTATGCTTACCGACAAATTAGAAGAAATCGCCAAGAACCGCGGATTCTTCTGGCCGTCGCAGGAGATTTACGGCGGCGTTTCCGGTTTCTACGATTACGGGCCGCTCGGCGCGTTAATGAAAAAGCACATACAGGACATGATACTTGAC
>JACQIE010000073.1 GCA_016198645.1 Candidatus Aenigmatarchaeota archaeon
GTTTTCAGGTCACTAAGGCCGCGATTGAATGGCGTCCAGCTTTTACCAGCGTCGGAAGAAACGAAAACGCCGTCGTTGGCCGTGGCGAGATACATTTGTGAGTTAAAGAAGAATATGTGATTGAAATCGTAGTGTTTGCCGAAGATGAAACGTTTTTCCCATTGTTCCCCGCCGTCGGCAGAAACGATGAGCATGCTCGTTTGATCGTGCGTATGGCCCGGTACATACAATATCTTCGGGTCCGCCGGGTCGAGTAACAGTGTATGGGAATTGAAATTAGGCGACTCAACGTCTCTGGTTATCCTGTCACATAGCCCCTGCCAACTGGCTCCTTTGTCGATTGTTTTTGCTACACATGCAATCATTTCCGGAACGTAGGCGATATTTTCATTGCCCGGAACGGTTGCAATGTCGAAGGCGCGCACTTCTGGAATGCCGTGTCCGATTGCAATTTGTTTCCATGAATCGTCCGCCTGAAGCTCGTAAATCCCCCCGGAATACAACGATGCCCAGACAGTTCCGTTGTGAGGAACCATTCTAATCACAGTTCCGCCAAGCGGCCCGGATGTTTGTTTCCAGCCGGGCGCATCTTCGTTTGCAGGAATATCAAAACCGGAATTGTTATTTTCTTCAGTAATTTGCCCGCCGGAAGATTTTTGGTCGTCAATTTGGATTGGACTTGTTTTACCTGCTTCCTGTTGAACACAACCCGCGACCAGAACAACGGCCGTCAGCAAAATTCCGGCTAAAACTCTTGATACAGTCACTTTTTCACGACATTATAATATCTGTAACAAACTATAAAGATTTGCCCGAATCAAAATAAAAAAAGAAAAAAATCAGTCGTCAGCGCCTTTTCCATCCTTCCGGAACGTCGCACGGCGTCGGAAACTCCGCCGTCTCGCCGGTTGAGGGATTCTCGGCCTGCGTCATGACCTGCGCACATATCCGCTTGCCGCGCCCCCTTCCGCTTGACCCGGATTTTTCACTCAGCTCTTCCAGCTTTTCCCTGATGCTGTCCTGCTGCTCCTTGAGTTTTTTCTCAAACTTGGACTTTATTTCCCCTTCAACGAGCAGGTCCTGCCCTATCATCGCGCCCGCCTCCTCCCGTGTCACGCTGCTGCGGTCGGCTATCGCATCCAGAATCTCGTCCCTGCTTGATTCTGAAAGGGTGAACTCCGCTTTCTCTCTAATACCGTTTCGCCTCGTTTCCACCCTTACCTCCATGCCGCCGTCTTTGGGCTTCACCCTTATCTCCACTTTCTCTTCCATTTCCCGGCCCGCTTCCTCTATGGCATCGTCCGCGGCTGCCCTGCCTAACAGCACGTTCTCCGCTGCCATGGCTATCCGCAAAGAAGCCGTTGCCTGCCCGGCTGCCTTCCCGAACTGGCTCTTGTTGAAAGACTCTCCAGCCACCCGCAGATGGAACTCCGCCCTCTCTATGAGGTGCAACCCTGCGCTGAGGCGGCTGAGACCGAACTGCGTCTTCGCTTCGCCTATGCCGGAAAACGTTCCTTTCACGACTTCGGTTTGCTGGTCCGTGACGACGACGACCGTGCCTTCAGTTATGTCCGGCACGCTGTCGCCGTTGCGCGAGTCCAGCTCAAGCTCCCCCCGCCCGAGGGAAAGCGTTATCTCGCCTGTCGCATTGCCGTTCACCAGAACGGTGAGTTTCGTCCCGTTCGAAAGATTCACGTCTTCCACTTCAACGCTGAATTTTGTCCTGTCGCTCCGCTCCTCGAATTTGGCGTGGCCTGAAGGCGTGCCGTTAAGAGCGTCCAGCGCTGTCCGCAGGACAATCCTGTCATCGCCTATTTCTATTTCCGCGCTCCCTTCCGCCTGCGCCGTGGAGTTTATCCTGCTTTCCAGCGCAGACGCTGCTTCCTTGGCGTCGGCTATGGCACTCCTGGCCTGCGCGATGCGCTCAATGGATTTTTCCCGGAAGAATTCCGTCATGCTGTGCTCTGCGCCCATGAAAAGGCCGTTTATTGCATCGTTATCAAGCCCTTTCGCTTCAAGCTCGAGCCGTATCTTGTTTTCCTTTCTTTCTATTTCCAGCTCGATTTCCTTCGTGTTGTTGCCTGCCCTTTCCAGCAAAGCGCTCAACAGCTTTTTGCGCTGCTCCGGCAGCTTAAGCTTTTGCGCATGCAGCTTCGCGTCATCGATGCTCGCTGCATGTTTCTCAAACCTTTCGTTGATTTCGGCAATCTTGTCAAGCTCGCTGCTCGTTGCGGTCAGCGCCGCCAGCTTCAGCTTTGCCATGCTGATTACGGCGGCATGTTCCCGCTCGGATTGCTGCACCGCTTCAAGATTCCCTTTCCCCGCAGAGTCCCTCATTTCCATGAGGCGCTCCTGCGCTATCTCCATGCTTATTTCGGCTTTTTCTTCATCGCTTCCCGCGAGAGACAGCCTTATGTTGTCAAGGAATACGTCCAGACCCCATAGCGGCGTCTCAGGCGTTATGCCCGCCGATATTCTGCTGAAATCATCGTCATGCGCGTATGCCGTTGCCATCATGCCCAGCATCGCCAGAACGACCAGCTTGTTTTCCATGCCATCCACCCCCCTTTCATTTTCACTAAAATCACTATCAGTGAAACAAAGGATAAAGGAATGCCTGCAACTGTTTCCGGATTCGCGGAAACCGTTTCTCGCCGTTTCGCCATTTCAACTGCCCGTTAGTAAAGCGAAGGATTCGTCAGGCACGGCTCGGTTTTTGGCGACGCTCGCCTTCGGCTTTATTGCCAGGAAAGATTCCTCTTTCGGGAAAGTCTTTGTTGTACTTATTGCCATTCGGTCACGAGCACACTAACCGTATTTAAGCACTGGAGCAGATTTTCTTATGATGCTGCTGTGGATTCTTCTCCTGATAATGCCGGTGACGAATGCATTCTACTTTACGGAGCATGGAACCGAAGTGATTCTGGACGGGAACGCGCAAGTAGTCATCCGCGCCGTTCTCGTTGCGGAAAAGCCGCAGGAAATCGTAAGCACTGTCA
>JACQIE010000069.1 GCA_016198645.1 Candidatus Aenigmatarchaeota archaeon
CTTCCTGAAGGGCGCAAAAGCGCATCTAAAGCCAGAAGGCAGAATACTGCTCTTGATTTCCTCGCTTACCGGAGAAAAGGAAACGATTGCACTGTGCAGAAAATACGGTTATACCGCCGCTATTGCAGCAAGGAAGAAAATCGAGTGGGAAGAGATTGTGCTTCTGAAAATTTACTAATAAAAATTATTTCCATTTATCACGTGGAAATAATTTAGTGCCTTTCTTCCGAATGGTGTGACAACAAGCCCGCCGCCCGAGTCTGTTATCAGATCGCTTCCTTTCAGAATGTCGGGCCTGCCTTGCGTCAGGGCGGCATAAATTGCCACGCTCGTGACGCTTACGGGCCCACCAGAAACGGTGTCTGTTTTTATGCATTCCAACAGCTTCGCATCAGCAGGACCTATATGGTATTCATGCACGACTGTTTCGTATGGTGGAGAGCTCATATTTATCACCTCTATATAGTAACAAATAGTATATAAAGATTTCCATGCCGCCGGAAAGGGCATTTATGCTTCGCTGCTCATGTATTAAAATGCCCGTGAACGCCCCGGTCGAATACTACAAGGCGGAGATGAAGTTCAAGGCTGCGAAGAGCAAGGAAGAGAAAATAGCGGCGCTGGAGGAGATGATAGCGCTGCTTCCGAAGCACCACGGCAGCGAGAATGCGCACGCGCAACTGAAGTCGCGGCTGGCGAAGCTGCGCAAGGAGGGGGAGAAAAAGGGCGCGGCGCGCGCCGGCATCCAGAAAGAGGGGGATGCGCAAGTCTGCTTAATCGGCTATACAAATTCCGGAAAATCCTGGCTGCTGTCAAAGCTAACGGATGCAGCAGTAGAAGTAGCGCCTTATGAATACACGACCACGAAGCCGGCGATAGGGATGATGGACTGGAAGGGCGTGAAGATACAGCTCATAGAGATACCGTCAACGTTCCAGCCGGCTTACGTGAGCATAGCAAGGACGGCCGATATCATCGTACTGTTGGGCGACGAAAGGCAAATCCGCGAATTGGCAGGCTTTCTACGGGAAAATTACGTCAGAACGAAAAGCATATACGCGAATTCGCGGCAAGACAAGCCTGAAGCAATAAAAGAAAGGATATGGAAAGCGCTTGGGCGGATAGTCGTCTACACGAAAAAGACGAGAACGCCGATGTCGCTGCCGATGGGCGCGACGGTCAGGGAAGCGGCGAACAAGATTCACAAGGACTTCGTTAAGAATTTCCGTTTCGCCCGCATATATCGCCGAGGCGCGACGAAGCAGGTGGGCATTGACTACGCCTTAAACGACGGCGACGTAATAGAGATTTACGCGTGATGGCTTTATATTTTCTTGCGTGAATCCAGAGTCATGGCAAACGTATGGCAACCAGACGTTTATGGGGATTTTTCGCTGGACGTTCAGACTCCGGAAGGTCCCGGATATCTTCATTTGACTGCGGATGGAAACATCTATGATATTTCCCTCAGAATAGAGCGGGCTAAATGCGACGAAGAACTCGCGGCGATGCGCGTTAATGCCGCAACGGGAACTGTAATCGGCAGATACGGGAACGATGCATTATTCGCGCGATATCCGGAAGAATTGTCTGCGCCGGGTATGCCGAAAGAAGCAAGCGCAGCTTTCAGGAAACTGATTGACATGGAACCCGCGCGCTATTAATTTCCGCCTGCACATAATCTGTTAATGGCGTTTGAAGAAATCATAGCGGGCTTTGACACCGTGCAACTCGGTGCGCTGCTGGCGGCGTTCATAATATTCATCTACATCGTCAAGCAGGCGGTGCAGACCGTGATAAATATCACAATGGTCGCGGCGATATCGTCTCTCTTTCCATTTGCCGCAAACTACGCGGGAATAAGCGTGCCGACGGACATCAACGGGATTCTGTTCTTCACCGCAGCGGGAGTGGGGCTATATCTGCTCTACGTACTGGGGCGCATCATATACGGTGCGTTGCGCATAGCCGGAAAAGTAGGGAGAATATTCGTGCCTTCTTCCAAATGATTGTTCTGTAAACTACCCGCCACAAGCGTTGTCGTTTAGTTAGCCCGAACCACCGGACGGAAGCCAACGTCCGAGTCCGAGACCCAGCGCTCGAAGCCCACACCGACACTCAGGCACCCCTCGGTGCGATGCCAGTCACCCCTGTAATTGACGGCTACGTCATACTTACCTGTTATTGGGTCTTGAGAAACATTCAGGTTTTCTCTTGTCCATCCATGTAAGACATAAGACGCGTTGTGCTGCGTCGTAGGCTCTACTTCTGTAAATATGCCCAGCGTTGGGTGCATTTCCCTAATGACATGACCTCTGGCGTATGGCACAGCTACTTCGCCTTTAATATGAGTCACTTTGCCTACGATATCTTTCCAATTATCGCGTGCGAAGTGAGGGTCAGCTATCTGGCTTAAATACGGGGTTATGTCTGTTTCTATGACAAGCGCTGTGACCTTATATCCAACATTGTATGGCTTTCGCAAATCCGCTTCCCTGAAGCGGAGCCCTGTCGTAGTCCAACCCCTTACATGCAGACCTTTGTCATTATTGGCAAAATAGTCTCTTAGCTCCTCTACATCCCTAAGATTCTTCGCACCAAGGATTTTCTGAGAATAAATGTACTGTTCTTCTCCTGCTGTTGGCAGACAAACTGCCATTTTAGCAGCAACCACCAGAGTATCATAAAAGTCTGCTCCTGTCCTTACCAATCTTGGCGAATATCGCAAAGAATAAGTATCTCTCGGCACCTCTATTGTCCTGCCTGCAGTGATAAATGCCATTACAACCACTAACGCCAAAAAGTATTTTAATTATTCCGTGGCGACGATTCCCGCCTTCGGCAACTCTATGCGCTTGGCGAAGCCTGACATCATAAGATTGTCTGTGAGCGTGACGTCGCCGACAGGAGAAACAAGCTTCACCGTGTCGTTGACAAGGGTTATAAGCGTGCCTTTCACGACGATGGTGCCGTCCAGCTCCTCTGCGATTAGCGGCAGAGAAACATTCGCGGCATAAAGGCGGACGAACTTTACCGTTCCTTTGACCGGAGCATTATCGTATGCGACGACCGCCCCGCCCGCTTCCATTGTGCGCACGGTGCCGTCCAACGACGCTTCGCTTCCGCGGGCGGACATGGTGCCGCGGAAGCCGAGCAGCGTGACGTTTGACGCGGAAAGCGCGCCGCCTGCTACGCTTAACGACGAATCTTTCGGCTCAATCTCTATCCGCGAATTGGCGGCCGTGAACGTTATATTGCCGTAAGAAGACGCGACGAGAGCGAAGCTTACGTTGGGCGGGCTGGGGCTGACGAAAGAATAATAATATCCGAAAAATGACGCGACTTCGGGAGTTCTCGAAACGAAAGCCAGCGCTGCCAGCAGCATTATTGCAAGCGTGACGAGAATTTTCCATTCCATGAACTTATTTAAACCGTTGGAATAAAAAGGATTTGTAAAAGGTGTTTTGAATGGTCGAAATTATGCAGGGTTCGGATATCTGGGGTACTGTATTGTGGTTTGCAATGCTGTTCGTTTTCATGTTCGTATATCCGCGCATGATGCTCTCCCAGATGCTTTACGGCCTTGAGCAGAGCGCGCAGCGGATGGAAAGCATGTCGGAGAAGGCAAATGCACTACTCACTAAAAAAGCGGGCAAAGACAGCAAGCGCAGGGAAATAGACGAATTCACGGACTTCTTCGTGGTTGAGCCGCTTGGAATAGACCCGTACGGGCTTGTAAAGAAAGTGGACCAGACGATAAGGAACATGGAAGAGCGTTTCGTGGACTTCGTGGATTCTATAACTACCGGAAAAAATCACGAACACAAACAGCAGTTAAACTACGGGCTGCGCGCGGCTATAGGGCTGCGCCAAATATCCAAAACCGTCCGGCACTTCGTGGAGATGGCAAGGAAGTTCAAGAACCTTCAGATAGCGATGATTTTGCAGATGCAGATGCCGATAATAGAGAAAATCGCCGAGTCGGAACTGCGCGGCGCCGAGGCGTTCGTGAATGGAATACCAGTCGGCGATTCGATAGGGCCGCTCGTAGCGGCGACTTACATGAAGAAAGGGCGCAAAATAGGCGAGGATGTCGTAACTGACCGCGTGGGGATACTGGGGCGCGACTGCTTCCTGCTGAAGGCGGAAGGACCTTATCCGAACCTTGGCAGGGAGGACGTCGCTATAAACGCGATAATGAAGAAGCACAGGATATCACGCATCGTCACGATAGACGCCGGGCAGAAACTGGAAGGCGAAAAGTCCGGTTCTGTCGTGGAAGGCGTGGGCTTTGCGATGGCGCCGGTCGTTCAACGACAGATGCTTGAAGACGCGCTGCTCACGAAAAAGATACCGATTGACGGCGTTGTCGTCAAGGTCGGCATGGAGGAAGCCATAATGCCCCTGCGCCGGGATATATACAAATCCGTGCCGAAAGCGCGTGAGTTCGTGGAACGCGCAGTAGAACGGGCGAAGCGCGGGCAGAAAGTGATAATAGTCGGCGTCGGCAACACCACGGGCATAGGAAACTCACGAGAAGACGTGAAAGATGTGGGCAGGACGGTGGAAGAGATAGAAAAGGTATACAAGAAGCAGGAAGCCGAGCACAAGAAGGGCGGCTGGTTCTGATTATGACGCATCCAAAGGATGTGGGAAAGTAGAAATAATATGGGATATGCACTCGGAAGCTGTTAGATGCAACGGAAGGCAAGCCGTCATACAGCATCGTGCGTCTTGTTAAGCGAGCGAGGGGTATGGCGAAACCCCTATAATTTACGTTCATTTTATATACGCAGTTTCGCACTCTATTGGCATGAACGCTTTGGCATTGATATCGGCACTGCTCGGAGTCGTAATAATTTCCGGCTGCGTCAGCTCTTTCAATCCTGAGCAACTGGCAATGATAAAGCAGTTCATGGACGAGAACCCCGGCGCGACAGTGAAGACTGTTTATATGAACGCGCTTCAGGTTCAGGAAAAACTAGAAGGGATAAAAGAGACGTGCAGCGACATTCCGGTCCGGCCTTACTATAAGATAGACGTCCTTTCGGACAAATTTTCGATGCTCGCTTACGCCGACGAGAGCGGAAAGGTCGTGTGCAGCGTCATGAAGTCTGCAACTGCCGGAGGTCCGCCTGTGGCGCCGGAGCAGACAACGTCCGTGCCGTTTGTAACGCTCACGGATATTCCCGCTAAAATTTTTGACCCTCTTTTCACGCAAAACGGCACGCGGGTAATAGCACGTTTAATAAACAACGAAGAGGATTGGCGAAAACTATACGAGAATGACACTTACATGCCAAAGATTGACTTCGCGCGGGACATGGTTATCGCGGCGAGCATGGGAATGAAGAACACCGGCGGATATATAATAAAGATAACGGACGTAATTGAGCGGCAAGATTCACTGCAAGTGGACGTGCTGGAAAGATACCCGGCGCCCGAGGAACAAGTGACGATGTCATTGACCATGCCGAAGCACGTCATCAAATTGCAAAGGAGTGACAAGCCCGTCATATTTAACACGGTGATACAAACCGGCGGAGAGTTTCCTGCCACGGGTTATCCGTCTTTGAGCAGCATAAAAATCAACATCGCGGAATCTTTCCCGGTGCAGGTCTACGCCACGATAGAAGGAACTTATCGCGGCACGTGCACGAAAATTAACGACGTTGAGGAACGCAGAGAAGACAATACGTTTTTCATTACACTGGCTACTTCACAAGACGATACAAAAGGCCGCGGATACCAGTGCACTGCTGACACAACCGTGCCGTTCACGAAGACCGTCGCACTTGGCGTTCACGGGCTTAAGGCAGGAAAATATACGGTGTACGCCGTCAATAACGAAACGAAATTGAAAGCGGAATTCACGCTCGATGCGGACAATATAATCACCACAATACTCACCAACATAACCATTGATAATACAACTATGAAAACGATAACTGTCACGTCCCCCAACGGCGGAGAGTCGTGGGCAGTGGGAACGCAGAAGCTCGTCACGTGGAAGACGTCCGGGGTTGACCCGGACGAAACGATACATATCAGCATCGTTGACGAAAAACCGCAAAAGCCGTGGCTCACTGCCGGAACGTCGTATTTGATTGCTACGTCTGCAAACTCCGGCTCGTATCTCTGGGACATTCCCAAAAGAATTGAACTGAGCTCAAGTTACTATCTTCCCCTCGAAAACGGCACGTTTAGGATAAAAACCTCGATAGGATACGGCAACAGCACCGTAACGAGCGACGTGAGCGACATGCAGTTTTACATTTCCTCTCCCCCCAATACGGACACTGGCGTTTCCCCGTCCATCACGGTTCTGTCGCCGAATGGCGGAGAGAAACTTACAGTCGGAGAAACTTATACCATACGGTGGCAAGCCGTGAAGACAGATAAAGTCGGACTAAGCCTTATGACTTATGACGGATACGACAAAGGGCTTGCATTGTGGATAGCCCAAGCTAATGCGTCTGACGGTATGTATCTGTGGAAAGTGCCTAGCACATCGTTCCCTGAACAAGTCAGCATACCCGGTAATAAGTTCAAGATTCTCGTGAACTCGAACGAAACGCTTGATATAAGCGACGGTTTCTTTGCGATTGAAAACGCGCCCGTATATCAGAAGCTTCTGACAGACGTGAAAGTGAACGGCGTGGATTATCCGTCTCCTGTCGCTTATAATTCCACTTTTACGGTTTCATGGACGTCAACCGGCGCAGTTTCATGCTCGGCATACGGAGAGTTCATCCCGTTGGTCGGCGGCGGTCTTTGGACGGACTTGGATAATGTGCCCGCTTCTGGGAACCGCACTCTCTATGCGCGCCACCAGACGCTGGGATATAGGAGCAATATGCAAATCGGTATGCAGTGTTATGATGCTTCGATGAATTCAAGCGCGGATTCCGTGACTTTACCGGTGAATCCTCCGGTTGAAACTAGGCGCACGAGCTTCTCACAAGATGCCGTGACTCTATCCGGCATAAACAGTTCGGCTACAATAACAGTGCAAGCAACCGAACTGCCTAAAA
>JACQIE010000072.1 GCA_016198645.1 Candidatus Aenigmatarchaeota archaeon
CTCCTAATACAACAGTAAAATTAGTAATTATCCAATTGAAAAATCTATTGATTTCCACTCTCCTATTTTCTAATGCGACATCAAGCCCTTCTTTTGTAAGAGATATTTGCTGATTCTTCTTATCATAACCTTCTATCAATCGCTGCTGACTTAAAAAAGAGATGATAGCCCCTAATTCACTTCCTAATATTTTCATTTCTTTCGCTATGGGATGATTATTGCTCCAAAATCCTTCTGAACCGGCTGAGAAATACGAAGCATTCGTCGCATTAATGTATAAAAAATACAGCACACTTTCCCACGGTGTAACTTTCATTTAAATCATCGCTCTTTGCTTCCCAGCGCCTTTTCCACCGCTTTTCGCGCCGCCTCGGGCTTTGCCCTTCCGTTCGTCTTTTTCATGAGCTGCCCGATAAGGAAATGTAGCGACTCCTTCTTCCCGGCGCGATAGTCTTTCGCTGCCTCCATGTTTTCTTTTACTACGTCTTTAGCCAGCGCATCCAGTTCTTTGTCATCGCCTATGACGATAAGACCTTTCGCCAGCGTTTCCGGCTCCTGCGGCTTCTCTACCATCTTCCTGAATATCGCTTCGCCTACCTGTTCGGTAATCCTGCCTGAACTTACCATCATTAATAACTTGATTATCTGCTCAGCCGTTATCTTTACGTCCTTCATCCTTGCGTCATTATAATTCAGCGTCTTCTTTATGTCGCCCGCGAACCACTTCGCGGCGAAAGGCGCGTCTATCTTCTTTGAAACACTTTCAAACATCTGCGCCAGGTCTATTTCAGCAACTATCGCTTCAGCCAGCGCGCCGCTCACGCCCATCTTCGCGTAGCGCTTGATTTTGTCCCGGGCCATCTCGGGAAGCGTTTTTCTTATCGCGTCTATAGCCGCTTTAGCGAGCGTGACGCGCGGCAAGTCCGGCTCGAATATATACCCATAATCATCTTCCTCTTCCTTTGAGCGCTGCGAGCGCGTGATACCCGCAAGCGCGTCCCATCCGCGAGTTTCCCGCGCTACGGCAACGTTGCGCCTTATCAGGTTGTTCTGCCTTATGCCTTCATAAGTCAGCGCCCGCTCCACTTCCTTGAAGCCTGTGATGTTCTTTATCTCAACGCGCACGTCGCTTATGGAAATGTTTCCGTCCACTCTCATCGAGCCTTCAACGGACGGGTCCATGACGCCCAGATATTCAAGAATGCTTGCCAACTGCTGAAGAAACAGCCGCGCCTCTTTCGGCGTTGTGAAGTCCGGCTCCGTCACTATCTCGCACAGCGGCACGCCCGAGCGGTTGTAGTCCGCCAAAATATAATTCTTTTCGTGCACGATTCGCGCCGGGTCCTCCTCCATCTGTATTCTCGTTATCCGTATTTTCTTGCCGGCTACGTCCAGCGCCCCGCCCCGCGCTATGGGCATCTCATACTGCGTTATCTGGAAGTTCTTTCCCATGTCCGGATAAAAGTAGCTCTTGCGGGAAAAGAACATTTCTTCGGGAAAATTACAGCCAAGCGCCAGCCCTATTTTCGCCGCCGCTTCAACTGCGGCTGCGTTCAACGTCGGCTTGCTGCCCGGAAAGCCAAGACAGTATTCGCACGTTTGCACGTTCGGCTCTTCGCTGTGCCGATTAGGGCACGCACAGAAGAGCTTCGTCTTCGTGAGCAGCTGAACGTGAACTTCCAAGCCGATTTTCATTTCCCCGTTCCTCCTTCATACGCAGAAGCCAGCGAAATTATCTTCTCTTCCTGCAGGTGGTCGCCGATAAGATGAAGGCCCGTCATTCGTCCGCAGGGCACGCTCACCGCCGGCATTCCCGCGAGGTTGTGCGGCACCGTCAGCGCATCCATCTGGTAAGTTTGCAGCGGCGTGAGCTTCTCTATTTCCGAAAACTTGGGTGGAAGCACGGGCATCGTCGGCGCGGCGATTGCGTCGAACTTTGCAAAAACGCGTTTAAAATCTTTTATCACGAGCGTCCTCATCTTCATTGCTTTCAGATAATAAGCGTCCCTGTAGCCCGCCATCCTTGCATACGTGCCGAGTATTATCCTGCGCTTCGCTTCTGTGCCGAAGCCGGCAGTGCGCACGGAAGTAAAGTATTGGTTGAAATCGCCCGTCATCTCCTGCTCCATGCCATAGCGCATGCCGCAGTAGCGGGCAAGATTCGTAGACGCCTCAACCGTGGCGATTATGTAATAAGCGTAAAGCGCGCTCTGCGTAGTAGGCAGAGAAACTTCATCGTACGTTACGCCCTCTGACTCAAGTTGCTTTATCGCCGCCCAGACGCTTTTCTCCACGCCTTTATCAACGTTGGTGAAATATTCTTTCGGCACCGCTATCTTCATTCCGTCGATGCTACGCGTTTTCGTGTAATCTTTTTTCTTCGTGTCCAGCGACGTTGAATCTTTGTCGTCTTTCCCTGCTATCAATGAAAGCGCAAAAGCCGCGTCCCAGACGCGCTTCCCCATCGTGCCTATCTTGTCCAGAGAGTTCGCATAGTCAATGAGCCCGTAGCGCGAAACCAAACCATAAGTAGGTGTTATCCCGACAACGCCGCAAAATGCGGAAGGGCATGAAATTGAGCCGCCGGTGCTTTCAGCTAACGCGACGTGCGGCGCGTTTAGCGCAGCTGTCAGCCCGGCCGCGCCGCCGGACGAGCCGCCGCATGTTCTCTCCGTATCCAGCGGATTTTTGGGTATGCCCCATCCGGAATTCACGGAAAACGTGCCGAAGCCGAACTCGTCCTGATTCGTCTTGCCGATTATGATGCCCGTGCCGCGCATTCTTGCCACGGCTGTCGCGTCAAACGTCGGCTTGTAGCCTGCAAGTATGCGCGAGCCTGCCGTGCTCTGCATACCTTTTACGCAAATATTATCCTTGACCGATATAGGCAAACCTTTCCCTGCCATCCCTTCTTCATGCTGAAAGAATTCGTGTTTCTTCAGTTTTTTTAGTTCAAGGTTAAGCGCCTCGTTAAAATCCTGCTGGTCTATGCTGCCGGCTTTCAGCAAGGCAAGAAACTCCTTTACGGAAATATGCTTCATTTGTCAATCACTTTCGGCCCCTTGAAGAATCCCTTCTCTTTGTGCTTCGTATTGGAAAGCGCTTCCTCGCGCGTTAAGCATTTTCCCGCCGCGTCGGGACGCATTACATCGCTGACGTCAACCGGGCGGAAGCTCGGCTCTTCGTCTTCTGCAACGTTCAGCGCGTCAAACGCCTTTATCACGTCGTCGAGCTCCCGTGAGAATCTTTTCGCTTCGTCGTCGCTAAGCTCCAAGCGCGCCAGCTTTGCGACTTTCCGCACTTCGTCCATCTGCATAGTTGATAAAGAATCTTTAAAATTCATCGCCTAAGGAGCTTTTCCGTCCTTTTCAGCAGTTTCTTCCCTTCTATCAGCTGCGTCAGCCCATTCTCCGTTGGATAGTAACTCTTGCCGTCTTTTTTTACGTAGCCGCCCGCTTCCAACAGAAACAGCACTTTATACGACGTCACTTCGCCGGGCAGGAACGCGAATCGTTTTTGCACGAGAGCGCGTAGCTCGCTCCGCTTGCGCGCTTTTTCTTTCAGCAGCGCCATGAGAAAGAGCCACAGGTTCTCCTTCAGCAGCTTCTCTTCCAGCCGCTGGGAAGGCGTTCTCATAGAATTTTACAGTCTATGAAACTTAAATACTATCGCATATATAAAATTTTACAGTCTGTAAAACTGTAAAAGTGATTCTATGGGAAAGATAAGGCTTGCTATAGTGGGCGTGGGAAACTGCGCTTCTTCGCTAATTCAGGGGATATATTACTACAAGGGCAAGGCGGGGAAGGAGTTTATATCTGGCGTCATGCACAACGAGATAGGCGGCTATCGCATAGACGACATAGAGCCCGTCGCGGCTTTTGACGTGGACGCGGGCAAGGTCGGCAAGGATTTGAGCGAGGCGATATTCGCCGCCCCCAACAACACCGTAAAAACAGCGAAAGTCCCGAAGCTAGGCGTCACCGTGATGATGGGCAGCGTGCTGGACGGCATCGGAGAATACATGTCTTCCGTCATTTCCGTGTCGCCGGACAAGAATGCAAACGTGGCAAAGGTTCTGAAGGATAGCAAAGTGGACGTGGTCGTGAATTTCCTGCCCGTTGGTTCCGCTAAAGCCACGCGCTTTTACGCGGAAGAGGCGATAAAGGCGGGCTGCGGCTTCGTCAACGCAATACCCGAATTCATCGCGTCCGATGCGGCATGGGAAAAGAAGTTCCGCGATGCGCGGCTGCCGGTAATCGGCGACGATACCAAATCGCAGGTCGGCTCAACCATCGTTCACCGCGTGCTTACGGACTTGTGCAAGAACCGCGGCGCGGTTATCGACCATACTTACCAGTTAAACGTTGGCGGCAACAGCGACTTTAAAAATATGCTTGAACGGGCGCGGCTCAAAAGCAAGAAGATATCAAAGACCGAGGCCGTCCAGAGCCAGATGCGGGCGCGGCTCGAAGACGACGATATTCACGTCGGCCCGTCCGACTACGTTCCGTGGCTTGACAGCCGGAAGCTCGGCTTCATACGCATAGAAGGCAGGCTCTTCGGAGACGTGCCTTTCAACATAGAGCTGCGCCTGGACGTGGAGGACAAAGCCAACAGCTCCGGCGTTGTTATAGACGCCATCCGCTGCTGCAAAGTCGCCATGGACAAGAAGATAGGCGGCGCTCTCGTCTCCCCGTCGTCTTACTTCTGCAAGCACCCGCCGCAGCAGTTCGCAGACAGCGACGCGCAAAAAATGACGGAAGAATTCATCGCCGGAAAGCGGGAACGGTAAGCACGAATGATTATTCGTCTCGATGAGATTCGTGTAGTAGTAAAGAAAATACTTAATAAAACGTTTTGAGCCGCGTTCTGTGCATGGTCTGATTTTCACCGAAGAGTGCCCGTTTTTTGGTTTTTTACTTGTTTACCGTTTGGTTAGAAAGTGAGAGATAAAGGCTACTTACTAAAAAAACAAAAAAGCCAGCAGGCGGGAGAAGAGAGCGTACTTGATGTTCGTTTCCTTCTCCCGCTGCCGCTATGGGGTGTGGTACCTATAACTTAATGGAGCATCTCTATGCCCAGCTCATGGACTGCTTTCGCGGAGGCTTCCTCGCTGCGCGTCGGGCCCAGCACATAAGCGGATTTAACGCCCGTCACGACGGTTATCACCTGTATCTTTCCGCGGTATTCGGGAAGTATACGGGCGCCCCAGATGACCTGCGCCTTCGGGTCCAGCTCGCTCTGGATACGGTCGCCTATGAGGTCTATCTCGTCCAGCCGCATGTCTTCGCCGCCTATCACCTGAATAAGCGCACCGCTTGCGCCTGCATAGTCCACTTCAAGCAACGGATGGTTCATTGCCTTCGTGACGGCTTCTTCCGCCCTGTTGGAACCTTCAGCTTCGCCCACGCCTATCGTGGCAACGCCGCCGGAGCGCATTATCGTCCGCACGTCCGCGTAGTCAAGATTAACCAGCGACGGCTCTGATATCGTCTCGGTTATGCCCTTTATCATCGTCGCCACCAAGTCGTCGGCTATGCCGAACGCCTGCTTCAGCGGCATATCTCCGGCCAACTCGAGAAGTCTCTGGTTTTCAATAACGATGACAGTATCGCATATCTCGCGCAGGTACATCAATCCCTCTTCTGCCTTCCTTATCCTTGCGCCTTCCAGCTTGAACGGTAACGTCACGACTGCTATTACTATGGCGCCCGTTTCGCGCGCAATCCGCGCCACGACCGGCAATGAGCCCGTTCCTGTGCCGCCTCCAAGGCCGCACGTGACAAATACAAGGTCCATGCCCTGCATTATCTCGCGTATATCAGCCTTCGTCTCAAGCGCTGCGTTCCTGCCCACTTCCGGGTAGCCGCCTGCCCCCAGGCCGCGGGTAAGCTGCCTGCCAATAAGAATTCTCTTGTGCGCTTCCGTGACTTTCAGATGGTTAACGTCCGTGTTTACAGCCACTGTTGTTGCGCCGCGAATGGTCTTTTTCGTGAGCGCAGTTATCGTATTGCAGCCGCCTCCGCCTGCTCCAACGACCATTATTCTCGCTTTATGCGACTCAAAAACCTCCTGCTCTGACATATTGAACACCCCTCTTTCGGAATTTATATTTTGGAATATGGAATAGCTTTTATAGTGAGTGACCTATATTCCCCTTAGAAACAGCTTATCCGGTTGTTTCGTGTCCAATGTCCAAGCGATTGTCCAAATCGCAGCTAATCTTCATTTTTGCGCGTTGTCCAGACGCGTAAAATACACCTTCATTGCACCCTTGCCTTTTAAATCATTTCTATTGTTCAAAATATATGTTCTGCTTGAGGATGGCAAGGCGTTGCACAAAAACTCCCTGCGCTGCCGTTTAGAAGCGTCCCGCTTGAAGCGGTCTGCATCATCCGGCTGTCTGTAAATCGCCTGAAAAGGCATCTGTTCCCAATACAGGAGCACGTAACAAATACTAAATGACTATGATTCTTAACCTACTAATAACGTGCCAAGTACAAAGCTTACGAC
>JACQIE010000010.1 GCA_016198645.1 Candidatus Aenigmatarchaeota archaeon
ATCAGTTTTTGAATAATCAATGCCCTCAGTAAAGACGTGTTTTTCCTCGTCTGGTTCGTGAGGTTTTGTTATCTTCTTCATAATATCGTCATGTATTCAAGGACTTTTATAAAACATTCAATTAAGCGCCCCCATGGCTATAAAAATCGTTTTTATTGCGTCAAGAACATAGTGTAACATGGCAAAACGGGACGTGGTGGGAATAGACCGAGCAACAGTCCGCTTCGTCGCGCGCCTGCTGGTTTTTTCGCTGCCGATGCTGCTGATAATCGCCACGGGCTACGAGTTCGCGCCACTGATGAACGGGACGCACTTTCTCGCACTCACGCTGCTGCAGGCGACGAACGTGCCAGTCGCCAACGAAGGAGCGCTGATAACCGTGCCCGTGGAAGGCGGAACGTGGGCGGCTTACGTCAGCTGGGACTCGTCGGGCTGGAAGAGCCTGCTCCTCTTCTTCGCGCTCGTTATGGCAACAGAAGCGTCAACGAAGAAAAAACTCGCCGGTCTCTCGTTGCTTCCTTTAGTCTATGCAGTTAACGTCGCGCGCGTCTGGTTCATGTTCTTTTTCGTCCATAGATTCGGCTTGGAAAATTACGAACTCGTCCACGGCACTCTCTGGAGCTGGGGCATGATTGTCTTTACGCTCGCGCTTTGGCTTTCGTGGAGGCATTGGACGAAGAAATATGGGGAAAACCGCAAAGAAGCTATAAATATGGGATACGACTCACTACCCCTCACTCGCTTTGCTCGTCATAAAAACAATAAATACCGCCCAAGACAAATAAAACCCAATGGACGACCTTCGCGCCATAAACGCGCATCTTGACGGCCTTGAAGCCAAGCTTAGGAATACCTTTGTGGATATAGACACGAGAATGGCACGGCTGGAAAGCGTGAAAGAAGGCGGCTCCGAAGAGAGAATGCAGGAGCTTGAAGACTTGATGCTTCTTCTGCAGGTGGAGAACGCCAAACTGAAGGAAGCGGGCGGGGCGAACACCTCGTTTATCGCTACTGGCAGCAATGCTGATGATACTGATGATAACAGGCTTGAACAGCGCATGTCCGCGATAGAGTCGGATATCTCAAACCTTAGGAAGAGCGCTCCTGCTTTCAACGTAGGTGGCGTTGAAGAAAGGCTGAATGAAATCGAAAAAAGGATAGAATCGCTTTCCGAACCGAAAGAAAAAACTCTGTTCAAAAAGGAGCTGTCCTCGATAAAATCCAGCGACTTGCGCGGCGTGGAGTCGCGGCTGGATGCGCTTGAAAAACGTTTGGGCGAAACCGATGGCAAAAGTATCGTGCCGGCCGAGCTTTACGACAAGATAGCGGCTCTGGAGGAAAAAATAGAAAGTACAGGAAGCGCCGCGCCTTCAACGGCGCTGGAGAAAAGGCTGCAAAACGTGGAGCAGAGGCTTCGCCAGCCCGATGCCATGTCCAAGGGCGACGTCAAGGCTTATATTGACAAGCTGCTCGCGGTGAAGGAAGAAGTTCAGCAGGACATGGAGAAGCTCTCTTCCATGAAAAATGAGCTTCAGCAATTCACCGCTACGCGCGGCGAGATAGAAAAGAAGCTGGGCAGCGTGGAAGTTAGCGCCGAACGCGCCAACGCGTT
This sequence comes from Candidatus Aenigmatarchaeota archaeon, assembly GCA_016198645.1. Taxonomy (GTDB): domain Archaea; phylum Aenigmatarchaeota; class Aenigmatarchaeia; order GW2011-AR5; family GW2011-AR5; genus JACQID01. The sequence continues at coordinate 1,613 of JACQIE010000010.1, forward strand.
TTACGCCAAGGCGTCAAACATAGAGGAAACGCTGGACAGGAAACTGGGAGAGCTTAATAATTTCACGAAAGACCTCGAAAGCAAGGTATCCGGAAACCTTAACGAGATGGAGCGGGCGCGCAAAGGCGTAGACGTGAAGATAGACGCGATGGAGGAAAAAATACAGGCGCGGCTTGTGCGGCTGGACGCGGTGAAAGAGTCTCTTGATAACAAATTCAGGGAAATACAGTCAAGGATGGGGGAACTGAAGGAGCTTGAATCCAAGGTCGCGCAGCTTGCTGCGCTGAAACCGGAGCACGACCCGGCTTCCGATAAAACGGCGCGCGCCGTGCGCGAGCTTCAGGAACGCTTTGAAGAAGAGTCTGCGATGCGCGCCTCCGTGGACAAGGCGATGCAGGAAATAAAGAAGAAACTGGGCGATGTGGACCGCGCAAAGCGCGATATTGAAAATCAGCGTGCCACCGCCGTGGACATGGCAAAGGGCTCCTGGAATTACGCTGCTAATCTGGAAAAGCGCATAGCTGAGCTGGAGCATGAACTGGTGAAAATGGGAAACATGGAAATGGAACTGGGCAACGAAACCGCCAGCCGCCTGGCAACGGAAAAGGACGTTGAGGACGCAAAGAAGAAAATATCCTCTCTTGAAAAGGGCATGATGCGGCTCTTCCGTGCACAGGCTGCCAAAGCTCCGGGCGATATCACAAAGACAACGGAAGAACCCGGCAAAGTCTCACTATTACAGAACGACGTGAAAGAGCTGCGGGCGCGTTTGGAAGAGGAATCCGCGCTCCGCGCATCGATGGCAAAAAGCGTTTTGCACGGAGCGCATAACTATGACTATTCATCAAGTATCAATGCACTGAAAAAGGAAGCGGCCGCGCCCGTGAAAAACACCGCGGTAAGCACTCCGGAGATGCAACAAGAGCTGGACCGCCACATAACAGATTTCAATAACCAGATGAACGCAGTGCGCTCCAGAATTCTGCAGGAGGGCGAGCAGTTCTCGCAATTCGTCAAAGACAGCGACATCGTGAAGCTCCGCCACGAAATGCAAGAGCACCACAAGACGCTGAAAAGCATAGACAAGAAGATAGAGAAAAGCGCGACGAAGTTTTTCGCTGAAAACCTCGAAGAATTCGCCAAAGCTCTGGACCGTAACATGCCCGCTTTCGTCACGCGCGACCGCTACGAGCAGGACATAAAGCGCATTGACAGTACGTTAAAGAACATATCCGCGCCTGACATCGCCCCGCTCTACGACAGGATGGACATGCTTGAGCGCGACGTCGGCCAACTCGTGCTCTCGCTCCGCACGATGCTCATGCGCGTGCCGATTGTCGTTGAGTAACTACTGATTTAATCAATCAGACTCGTGAGTTCTTTCGCGGACTTCCGCAAGGCATCTTTCCACGAAAACCCGTTGATTATTTTTCCGCTCTGCGCGTTTCTGATGGAATTTGATTTGTCTGCCGACAAGAAGTGCTTGTAGTCCGCAGTCAGTTCTTCTCCCGTCTTGATATTTCTCCGCGCGAAGCAGACGCCGCAATGATAAAGAAGCGACGGGTCGTCCGAATGGTTTATGAAATCTTCGCTTTCAATTTTATCTTTGTAGAGAAAATAATCCCCGGCAAGCCGCACGGACGTCTGCTCAAACGTTTTGTCTTTCTTCTTCGCCATCCTCAGGTAGCCTTTCTCATCCGTTATTTTTACGCCTTCGGTAAAAATGGCTACAATCGCCCCTTTCTCTATATTTTCCGATGCGAACAGTCCCATGCCGTGAATTTTTGAATTTCTCACCGACGCTTTCACGCACAGCATAATAAGAGATGGTTAAGATAATATAAGTATTTTCGGCTGAAATCAGAGGTATAACAATATCTACTTGTTAACTGACAGAATCCAGAAATCTTTGGAGTTCTTGTTCGCTTTCAGGAACGACCGCGCCGTATTTTGCCGCCGCGTGTTGCTTGAAATCGTCCGCCGCGAAAAACGGAACAACAACTTTCCCGCCGTGTTCTATCACATATTCAAAAACCGGTTCCTCGTCGGCGTTGTCGCCGATATATACAGTCTTGCGCGGGTCGAATCCTGTGGGAACGAACATCGTCTGTATGATATGCGGCTTATTCCCGGATAATGTCTCCAAGTCAAATCGCGAGCCTTCTACTGCCGAAATGACAGGATTGGCGTATATGGGGAAAAAGGCATAGTTAACATCGTAAAGTGCTTCTCTGATGAAAATGTCGCTTCCTGTAGACAGAATGCCACGTCTGCCACGTGAGTTGAGTATCGGCCGCAATACCCGATTGTCCAGTTTATCCGTGGTTTCCGGCAGGCACGCATACGCCTCTATCGCATCTTCTACGAAATCCAGAGAAAGCTGCGAAAGAACGTAATGGTTGAACGCCTCGTAGATTTTGGCATACTCTATCTCCCCGCGCCCGTAACGGGCGACAAGCCGCTCCATCTCCGGTTTTGCTCTCGCAAAAGCGATTGCCCTTAAAGGATGCGCCAAAGCCTGCGAGGGCGTTACCGCCTGCTTCGCCACGTATTTCCACAGCGGGCCGTCATTCGTATCTTTATACAGAGTCCCGTGAAAATCCGCTATTATATCTGTCATTTTACCAGTATCTTCAAAGCCTTTAAATCCGCGTTTTCACCAATTACATTCATGCACGTTTTTGCGCGATTTCAGGAAACGCTGAAAAAGCGCCCCCTGCACGTCACGTTGCTTGACCCCGACCCGAAGAAGCTGGCGGATTTGGAATACAAGATAAAGGCGCTGGAAAAATTCGGCACGGACGGATTTCTTATAGGCGGCTCGACCAGCGTGAACCAGAATTTTCTTGACGAAACGATAAAAAAAATAAAGTCCGTAAGCTCGCTGCCCGTTATACTCTTTCCCGGCGGCACGAACGGGATAAGCGGCCGTGCCGACGCGATAGTCTTCATGTCGCTGCTCAATTCGCGCGACCCGTTCTTTATTTCCGGCGTGCAGGCAAAAGGTGCCCTGTACGTGAAGAAGCTGGGCATTGAGGTTATCCCGATGGGCTATATTATAATCGAGCCTGGTATGAAAGTCGGCGAAGTGGGCAAAGCCGACCTCATAAAGAGGAACGACGTTCAGCGTGCAGTCGGCTACGCGCTGGCGGCTGAATACATCGGGATGAAGCTGCTTTACGTGGAAGCCGGCTCCGGCGCGCCCGAGCCCGTGCCAACTGCGATGATAAGCGAGATAAAGAAGCACGTTTCCATTCCCCTCATAGTGGGAGGCGGCATAAGGAAGCCGGAGCAGGCGCTTGCTCTATTAAAGGCGGGCGCGGACATAATTGACACCGGCACTATAACGGAAGAAAATTTTGCCGCGATAGAAGGAATAATAAAAGCTGTGCGGAATTACAGGAAGTAACCCGGGAAATATTTTTATAAGTTGCTTTATTTGCCCCATCTATTATTCCACTCTTTCAGCCACTCCTGTCTTGAAGAATCTTCCGGAGGATGCTCCAAGCTTCCGCCTTCGATTTTTTTCCTTCGCCGGCTCATGTAAGATATGCCGTTAGTCGCCGCCGGCACTGCCGGAACCAAAATGCCCCAAAGCCCGTATTCCCTGCAAGCAATTGTAGTTGCCACGGCATAACCCATAAGAGTGACTGCGGACCCGAACATCCTCGCATCGGCATAATCTGCGCCATCATGGTCATAGAAATGCTGTTTGTCATAGAAATGCAGATCCCATACGCCGCGGAAAAAAGGCGCGATGTATTTTTTCCCGAAATGGCATATATCCAATGCGTCCATACTGTCCGGTATAGCAGTAACTCTTTTATAGAAATCGGGCATGCCGGACATATGCTTTCTCATAAAAACAGGAAATATTCATTTCCGGATAATTCCCGTCTTTCTCAAAACGTCTTCCGCCTTCTTTGCATCCAGTTTTATTTCGTTAAGTATCGTGTATCGCTCGCGCACTCCCTTCGCCGCAATCATCGCCTTTATCATCGTCTCCTTTGATATCCCGATAGCGTCCAGCGTGGCAGGCAGCGCGAAGCTTTCGCAAAGTTTCTTTATCTTCTTCCAGTCGCCTCCCTGCAGATAAGACGTGACTATAGACGCCAGTGCCACCTGCTCGCCGTGCAGCGCTTTCGCGCCGAGCGCGTCCAGCGCGTGCGAAACATTATGCTCGCTTCCCGAGCAGGGGCGAGACGAGCCGTAGACGTTCATCGCGAAGCCCGAGCTTATCAGCGCCCAGAGCAGCAGCTCCGCGCCGTGGTCTGTCATCTTTCTTATATCAGCTATATTTTCTTCCACCGCCCTTACGGAAAGCAGGGAAAGCTCCGCCATCACGGTATGGTATTTTTCTTTTCCCGCCTTGTCTGCTATCCGCCAGTCCTGCACCGCAGACAGGTTGGAAATAACATCGCCCGCACCGGCGGCATTATTACGATAAGGCGCTTTCTTTATCACGTCCAGGTCCGCGATGATTGCCGCCGGCTCGGATGCCTCAACGCTCGCCTTGGTGCCGTTCAAGTCGAGCGACGCGCGCGACGAAACAACGCCGTCATGGCTCAGAACCGTCGGAAAAGCAATCCACGGCTTCTTTGCAAGGAACGCCGGATACTTTGCCGCGTCTATGGCGCGCCCGCCGCCCATGCCTATAACGAAATCGTAGCTCTCAAGCGTCTTCGCCAACGCCTGCAGCCGTTTCTTCTCCATGGAATCCGGCGTTATGAACGCGGCGTCAAAACGCGAAAAAACTTTATCCAAATCAACGACTTTCCGTATATTCGCATCTGTTATTATCGCGCATCTTTTTCCGAAATTCTCAAGCAGAAACGGCAGTTCTCTGGAGATGTCCTTGCCGACAAGAACCTGCGACGGAAATCTCTTTATCATAATAACCCTTCCAACAGCGCGGCTGTAATGTTCCCGTAAACCGCCGTCATTATAAGCGCTATCGGGTAAACGGGAACGAAACGCACGCCTTCCTTCACTACGACTTTTTTATTTTTCTTCTTTATGTCCGCCACTTCCTTCCTTGTCAGGCCGCGCCATATCATTCCGTCCAGCACGTCTCCTTCCCTCAGCTGCGCGGAGCTTATCTCTTTCCTGAAAACGTGCTTCTCTATCACGAGCGCGTACCGCCAGAACAGCGCAAGCAGGGATGTGATTGCGAAAATTGAAAAAGCATATTCCTGCGCCATTCTGAAGTATAATGAAGCGACGAGCAACGCGCCCGCAAAGCCGACAACCCCGTGAAACACTTTGCTGCCCTTCGCGTCTTTTACTAACAACGTAAAAACTTCAGGTCTCATCGCGCCGAGCGCTAACGAGTAGACTATCATATACGCCGAGCTCACAATGCAGAAGTTAATGACATAATCAAAAAGTATCGGCACGTTCCCCAGCACCGGAACCATGAACAATATCGATGCAGGCACCCATGCGTCCGCCTCGCCCCACTTGCCTGCCCTGTATAACAGGAGCCCCGGAACAAGGAAAGCCATGCCTGACAGCAGCGACAACACAAACGGCGCAATGCTTTCTGCGGCAAGCGACGCGATAAACCAGTAAAACAGCCCAAACGCGCTCATCGCCACCGGAAGCTCGTCCGGCACTTCCGTCGTTTTCAGGTCCCATATTCCAGCTATTGCCGAAAGCACCAAAGCCGCTAAAATTATCTCAATCAAAAACGTTCAC
>JACQIE010000082.1 GCA_016198645.1 Candidatus Aenigmatarchaeota archaeon
GCTCGTGCTGATACTCGGACTGGCGCCGGGAACGCGAAACTTCTTCAGGCTTGCGATGGGAGTTTGATTAATGCCATTCCCCATTATGCGCCCTTTCACGGCTCTGCCTTTACGGCGTCTCGCTGACAATATTGTTGCCCACCAGACCGGACGTTCCCGTGGGCGGCGAATAGCGGACTTTCACGTCCTTCTGGGCGCGGAAACCGTAACTATCCAACCGTGCCGTTATCAGCCCCGTCTTCGTTTCCGTGGCGGGCGCGGCGGTGAAGGTGCAGGAGAAAGCAAAAAGCGACGAGAACTTGTTCGGCTGGATGTCCACGTAGCCGTTAGGTATCACGCTTATTTCTTCATAGTCGTTCGTAACAGTCGCGTGTATTTTCTTGGCACATACTAAATTGTTGCCGACGGACGCGGGCAGCTTTATGACGATGGGTGTGGGACTCTTGCTCTTGTCGCCATACAGGAACACGTGCCCGTCCGAGCGCGTGTTTATTATCGAAACTATCAGCTCGTATTCCCCGCCGGACTTGAGCGGCTGCCTGCCGACGCTTAATGATATTTGAGCGGGCGTCTTGGCGCCGCGTGCCACGACCGGATTGAGCGTGCCGTCGCGGAGCACGCGCTTGTATTCGTCTTCCGATGCGACTTGCACGGAGAGCGACGACGACGTGGCATAATCGTATTCGGCGTAGACCGTCGCCGTGGCGGTTATAAGATATGCCTTGCTCTTCGGGTCAATCTCATAAGAAACGAGGCCCGGGAAGCTTGCCAGCTGGGCATCGCTTTTCTTCAGCTCGGCGTATTTTTCCACGTGACCCTGAACATTTTTGAATCTCTCGTTGATTTTATTTATCATGTTGGGGAAGAAAGTTATCAAACCGTCCGCTATTTCGACGGCGTCTTGCGCGGTTGCTTCCACGTCTTCTTTCGGATTTGCCAACCAGAATAAATCTATATCTCTGATTGCCTGGACTAACGTGGAGTCCGCGATTTTTCCCACTCCCATTCCTATGCTAATGATACCATCCTTCGCCAAATCTACAAAACCATTTCTATATCCTTCTTTGATAATCGACTCGTTCTCACAGAACGAGTCGCAGCCTACCCATACACGGACGTTCTTTGCGTCACCGATGCCCTTATTGCGTATTTCTGCAGACACTGTGAACGATTGACTGTCATTTTCTCCTTTCGTTGACAGCGCGGGATTGAGCGGCTCAATGTCTATCGCGCTTATCTCCACGCCGTCGGGCAAACTGATGCTCGACACGGTGCGGACGTTCTTCAGCTGCTGCCGCGCGAAATATTCCTGCGGGTTCGAGGCAAGCAACCAGACGTCTTCAAACGCCGAGCGGAACGAGTCCCAGACGAACCGTATAGGCGCCCGTATGCTGTCTATTATATCCGCGTATACCGCACGGTAGGGCCCTAAGGCTAACCAGCCGAATAATAGTATCAGTATTGACAGCTGGAAAACGAAGAGGAAGCCGCCGGACTGATAGAAGCTAAAGATGCCTAAGAATACGGTCGCCCCGCCCCAGATGAACCAGAACGTGAACCACTGGCGCGACTCCCAGCCGCCCATGTCTTCGGGCGTAATCACGGTAACTGCCATTATGATAGCGCTGAAGCCGATTAGCATGCCTGACACAAAGTGCGTCAGCCAGTCCCACGGCTTGCCGGAACCCTGTATATTGAACATCAGCGTGAGCGCGCCGATGCCTATGGGCGCGACGAAGTAGAGAGCGTTCGGGACTTGTATTTGAATAAAGTTCCCAACGAACAGCCACTGCAAAACCACGAGCAGTGTCCCCCACACCCACGGGCCGAAGATAAGGTCGCGTATGTTGTACCAGAAGTTGAGCCACACGTCGCCCCACGTCATGGCGCCCATTGAGATATTGTGGATGCTCATGCGGAATTTTGCAAGCCCGCGTACAATCTTCCCGCGTTCCATGCTCTTATAGAAGCCTTTGAGATATTCAACGTCTTTATCAAACAGTGCCGCGGCATCGCCTTCAAATCTATAATCTTCCTTGAGTTTGGCGCCTACTCTTTCAATCGTACCTTCAATGCCGTGCGCCAGTATGGCTTCGTCAAAATTCGCTACTTCCTGCTTGGCTTTGGCGTATTGCGCGGCACAATATTTGAATAATGTAGATATGAGAATTTCCTTTCCATTATTCGATACCTTGTCTTTGCCCAGATGACCGACAATATCTGAAGCCGCCCCTAAAGGGTTGCCCCCTTTGCCTAAATTTGCTAAATCCGCGAGCGCGTCGTTCTTATCTTTCAGATTATTCTGTACGGTTGTCAGAATATTCTCGAACTCTGTTTTCGCTTTTGCATATTCGGCACGCAGTTTATTTGATTTGTCCCGAAATTCTCTCATTTCTTCGTCAAAGACTTTCTTTGACAATTCCTGCAGCGTCTTCCGTGCTTTGTTGAGCTTGCTTCGCACATTCGGCTCCAGCATCGCCATCCTGCCCGGCTCCCAACCCGAAGAGGCGTTGGAAATCCTGCCCATGAACGGCCTTCGTGCAAACCTTCCATATGCCCTTGCACTCCCCCCTGAGAAAGGCACATATTTCTTGAATGGTGCTGCAACGGAATAATCGGTCATAGGGTATTTTTTATTAACTTCGTTCACTAGTTGCTCTGCTCTTTTGCCATCTATTATTCCCTCGTCAAGCAACTCCTGTATTTTATTCATCTTTTCCGTTCGTTCTTTGTTCACATCCGTGCGTTCTTCATTATATGGCGATACGCCTTCGCGCCTCAGACGTTGCACGAATCCCCGAAGCCCAGGGTACGGTTGCCTGCCACCCGCCGGTGCTGGGGCAGGCGACGCGGGAGGCTGACCCCCGCCCCCACCCTGTCCGCCTGCCCCGGCGGCCGATGTGGGGTAGTTAATGGCATCCATGGCGATATCCAACACGTAGTTCAGATCATCATCTGTAACGGTAGAGTTGTAGCGTGCCTGAACCAGTTCGCTTTGGGACATTTTGTATATATTGATTATGATGTCTTTTGCGTCTTGCCTAGGTATGTTGGAGTTCTTGTACGTCTCTGCGAGTCTTTGAAATTCGCCCAACATATCGGTTGACATAGTTATCCGGGACAAATTATTCAATACGCCCGCACTAAAACTATTGAAATGAGCGTTGTCATCCTCCAACATTGAATTCAGAATGCCTCTTAAACGTTGTTGTGCCATCGTATCGTCGCCTGACTGCGTACAGCTATCGCTGTATCCGCGTTCTCTCTGAATAATTGCGGAAGGCGCAATAAAAAGATTCGGAGAAGCGGCTAAACGGAAATCCGTATGGCACGGATGGTGAACACCGCGCCGTCCACGGACTCTATGAGGAGGGTGTTCCTGCCCGGCGAGACGCTCGTTTTATTTAGCTGATAGTTCCGCAAACCGGCGGCAGCGTTCTCAAACGACGAAAAGGTCGTGCCCTTGTCGCCCACTATCTTCACTGCCATGCCGCCGGGCTTGGAGACGTCGACGACGTCAAACCGCACCGAGCCGCCGCCGAAGGCGCCCAAACCGAACGTTCCATTCGTAACGTTAAAGTACTGCGCTATCTTGTTCTCCTGCTTCGCCGTATATGTCACGGCGAGTACGCCGTTGCCGACGAATGACGACGAGGGCGAAGCGCGGAACTCCAGCGTGTTCGTGCCGTCTTTCACGGACTCGCCGTAGAACTCCACGTTCTGCGTGTTGCCCGGTATGTCGTTGTATATCTCCTTGCCGTTTAACGTCATGGCAAGCGAGCCTTTGTTCTCAAGAAGATTGAGATTTATCTTGCCGCGGCGGAACGTCTCGTATTTGCCGGTTAAATCAAATTTGAACACGAAAGAGCGTTCGCTGAAAGCGTTCGCCTCTACTCGCACGCTTGACAGCTCGTAGACGGTTGGCGCCCATATCTTCCATGAGGAGCTTTCCGCGAATATTTCCAAGTCCGTCTCGGGCGCAAGCAGCTCTTTCTCAATATTGAAAGAATAATCGCCTGCGGGCAGGGCGCTTCTTGCGATGTCCTTGCCGTTCACTCTTACGACGAGCGCGCCGTAAGTGTTCGTCTTCGCAACGGTGAACATTATTTTCATGGTTTCCAGCTTCTCGGACGTTATGCGATAACGCAGGGAATCCGAGCCGAAGAGGACGCCGGAAAAGACGCGGCTTGAGCCGAGATCGCGCGTCGCCGCGCTGTTGAGGTTGCTGACGTTAAAGTCCATGTGATAAGGGACGAATGTGTCAACGTCCTCCGGGCCTACTGCGAAAACCTCGCCCGTCGCTGACGTCACGACGCGGCCTCCGGGCTCCAGCGTGCCGCCTGAAAAGCCGCTGTCCAGCGCCGTGACTGCGAGCAGCCCCACAAGAAGCGCACCCATGCCTATCAGAAGGAAAAGCGTGAAATTATCCATGGAGCCTGCCATTTCTGCACCTTCTCATACTTTGACGGAACGGATATAAATCGATTTCATGCACGATTGTAAAGGAAGCATGAACTGCGATGTTTCACGCAATCGGTGCGGGTTTCCTGTATGCCACGCCTTTTTCGTCCTTTTTCTGGCACTCTTCTCTTTCCCTGCCTTTACAGGCTTTTTCACCGTTGTCATCTGTATATTTTCTATGTGTATCTATGTAAGTGCCGCAGGGTAGAGTTATGAAGATACTGAAAAAAGACCTGCGGCACAACACGCTCACGGTGGTGCCGGAGAGCCACGACGATCTATGGCTATTGGAAAAGCTCATAGGAAAGGGCGACGTGATTTCCGGCTACACCGTCAGGACTATAAAAATACGGCAGGGCGACAAGGAAATCAAAAGCGAGAAGCGGCGGATTTTCGTTCGGCTTGCCGTAGAAAAGAAAGAACTCTCGCAGGAGCTTCGCGTAGGCGGCACTATTATGGAATCGTCGGACGGCGACCACTCGCACCATACGTTTGAAATAGAGGAAAACCAGCCCGTCACTATAGAGAGGGACTGGAAGAATTACGAGCTGGAACGGCTGGAGAGGGCGAAGAGGAAACGCCCTGCAATACTGATAATCGCGCTGGACGACGGAGAAGCGTCGTTCGCGCTGCTCACAGAGAGGCTGGAGATGCTCGCAACCATAGGGGGCGCGACCGGCAAGAGCATGGGCGAGCAGGACAGCACGCAATACTACGGCGAGATAATAAAGTACATAAAAAGCAAATCGTTTGACTTTGTGATAGTCGCCGGTCCGGGTTTTGCCAAGGAAAAAGTAATGGCATTGCTACGTGACACAGAAACGGCAAAAAGAGCCGTAATGGACAGCGTTTCCTGCGCCGGCGAGGCGGGCATTCAGGAAGTGTTGAGGCGCGGGATAGTTGAAAGAGTGGCTAAAGACTCCGAAGCGTCGGAGCAGTCAAAGCTCGTGGAAGAATTTTTCACCGCCATAGCGAGGGGCAAAGCCGCTTACGGGAAAGAGGAAGTGAAGAAAGCCGTGGAGATGGGCGCAGTGGCTACGCTACTCGTGAGCGAAGACGTTATACACGATTGCGAAGAAATGATGAAGAAGGCGGAAAGCATGGGCGGCACCGTGAAGATAATAGACTCGCATCACGACGCAGGAAAGCGGTTTCTTGCCTTTGGCGGCATCGGGGCGTTTTTGAGGTATGAAGTGTGATTGCGAAACTGCTATCCCCGCCACTTTAGTGGCAGGTAGGTAATAATAACTTATCACTGCAGCGTAATCTGGTCAAAATAAAGCCCGGTCTGCGAACGAAATGCCAATAACGCACTCTTTAATACGAAGAAAAATAATTCAGTCACTATATGAAGCCCAAGACATTCGAAAAATTGCTTAGAAAGTTCTCGCATTTACCTTCTCATTACATTGACTCGTCGGTCATCTTAGGCGCATTTCTTGAAGATGGTAAATTCAGGGAAGAATGCAAGAGCTATCTGAACAGGGTTGTACACAACTATAGAGGTTTCTTACCGGTTTCTGTTGTGGGAGAAATTTTTATGATACTTGATGAGAAAATAGAAAAGGAAGGCGACAAAGAGTTGTTCTTCTCATTCTTTAACACCCTGATAAGAAGGCGAAAAATAGAATTTATTGGCAGCGGTTTTGAGGATTATAGGAAAACACAGGAAATAAAGGACGTTAGTTATGATGCAGAACCTTTGGATACTCTGCATTTAGCTATTGCGATAACAAATAAAGCGAATGTTTTTGTCACACTGGACGAGAAATTAATTCATAATCAGGCAATAGAAAATACGTTCAAGATAAACATTCTTCATCCAAAAGAACTTTAAATGCCTAAATCCGACTTCTTGAACTTGACTTTTTTGGCTACTTTTTGGTATAGCTTCTCTAGTTCAGGTTCTTTGAATTTCACTTCTTCTTTCATAAAAAGTATATCGCCGCTAGCATATTTATAGGCGTTGTTTCATGATGAACGTAGTAAACTACCCGCCACTAAAGTGGCGGGCGTTAGGAAAACGAAGGAAAGGACTCTCACGCATTGTTCGGATTTTTGTGGGAGTGGGTTCGCTTTCGGCTTTATTACGAGGAATCTTTGAATTCCTCGTATACACAAAGACTTTCTACAAAAAGTCTTTGTTGTACTTGTTTACC